>NZ_WBRZ01000120.1:0-16272 GCF_008923895.1 Pseudomonas sp. GXM4 | reverse complement strand
GGTTAATGACGAGAGTCAACTCGCACACTTGAAAATCTCCAATAGCCAAGAGAGAGAGTTAGTCGCGGATAGCAAAAGGCCCGTCATTGACGGGCCTCTTTCAAACCTGACCTTATACCGAACGCGAGGGTTGAACCTGCCCCCTGTTCTCAGGCCGAATCCTGAACCAGATCGCATACATCGCCGGCAGAAACACCAGCGTGATGATGGTGCCAACAAACGTGCCGCCGATCAGCGTGTACGCCAGCGTGCCCCAGAACACCGAGTGGGTCAGCGGAATGAACGCGAGAATCGCCGCCAGCGCGGTCAACAACACTGGCCGCGCCCGTTGCACTGTCGCTTCGACAACGGCATGGAACGGCGCCAGCCCTTCCTGCTCGTTGTGATGGATCTGCCCGATCAGAATCAGCGTGTTGCGCATCAGAATCCCCGACAGCGCAATCAACCCGACCAGCGCATTGATGCCGAATGGCTGGTTGAAGATCAACAGCGTGGGCACCACGCCGATCAAGCCTAACGGCGAGGTAAGGAAGACCATGATCATCGCTGAGATCGAGCGTACCTGGACGATGATGATGAGCAGCGTCATGGCGATCATGATCGGCAGCAACGGCAGGATCGCTTTGCCGGCCTTGCCGGATTCTTCGATGGCGCCCGCCTGCTCAATCCGGTAGCCGGAAGGCAGGTTTTCGATGATCGGCTGCAACTGCTGGATGATCGCACCGGAAACGTCCGGTGGCTGCAAACCTTCGGCGATGTCGCCGCGCACGGTGATGGTCGGCGTGCGATCGCGGCGGCGCAGGATCGGGTCTTCCATGCGCACTTCGACCTGGCCGATCTGCGACAGCGGGATGCGCTGCCCCGCCGCACCGACCAGGGTGAAGCCTTCGATCTGTGCCGGGTCCAGGCGGATATTGCCCGCCGCACGGCCAACGACCTGCACGGAACGGATGTTTTCGCGCACCGCCGTGATCGGCACGCCGCTGAGCAAAAACTGCAACTGCTGGGCGACCGCGCTGGACGTCAGCCCCACCGCCTGCAAGCGATCCTGATTCAGGTTGAAGTGCAGCGTGGGCGTCAACGGCCCCCAGTCAGTGTTGACGGTTCTCATCATCGGGCTGTTCTGCATTACCGCCCTGACCTGCTCGGCGATGTCGCGCAATTTCGCCGGATCAGGCCCCATTACCCGGTAGGCCACCGGAAATGGCGAATACGGGCCAAATACGATCTGCGTCGCCCGAACGCGCGCCTCTGGAGCAAGCCCTGCGGCGACCGCTTCGCGCAAACGCAACTTGAGGGTTTCGCGAGCGTCCTGGTTGTCGGTCAGCACGACGATTTTGGCGAACGACGGATCCGGCAACTCCGGCGCCATTGCCAGGAAAAACCGTGGTGCACCCTGACCGATATAGGCGGTGACGATTTTGGCTTCATCCTGCTTGTGCAGCCAGGCTTCGACTTTGGCCGCCGCGGCGCTGGTCTGCTCGATGGACGTGCCGTAGGGCATCTGCACTTCGATCATCACTTCGGGACGGTCAGAGGTCGGAAAGAACTGCTTCTTCACCAGCCCCATGCCCGGAATCGCAACAGCAAACAGCGCGACCACCGCACCGGCCACCAGCCATTTGCGCGTGATCACCCATGCCAGAACACGCCGGAAACGGTTATAGCGCGGCGTGTCGTAGATTGCCGCGTGCCCGCCTTCGACTTTCTTGATGTCCGGCAACAGCTTCACGCCCAGGTACGGCGTGAAAGCCACGGCGACGACCCACGAAGCAATGAGCGCGATGCCGACAATCCAGAACATGTTGCTGGTGTATTCGCCCGCCGTTGATTGCGCGAATCCGTTGGGCAGAAAGCCAATCGCCGTGACCAGCGTACCGGCCAGCATTGGCGCTGCCGTATGACTCCAGGCATAAGCGGAGGCCTTGATGCGGTCGTAGCCCTCCTCCATCTTCACCACCATCATTTCAATGGCGATGATCGCGTCATCGACCAGCAAGCCGAGCGCCAGAATCAGCGAGCCGAGGGTGATCCGGTCAAAGTTCTTGCCGGTCGCCGCCATCACCACAAACACGATCGCCAAGGTCAAGGGCACCGCCGCTGCCACAACCACGCCGACGCGCCAGCCCATGCTGAGAAAGCACACCAGCATGACCACCAGCAGCGCGACAAAGAACTTGACCATGAACTCGCCAACGGCCGAGTCGATATTCACCGCCTGATCGGTGACTTTCGACAGCGTCATGCCCAAGGGCATTTCTTCGTTGATCCTGACTGTCTCGGCATCCAGCGCCTTGCCCAGATCGAGACCGTTCCAGCCCTCGCGCATGATCACGCCGAGCAATAACGCTTCTTCGCCGTTGTTGCGCACCAGGAAGGTCGCCGGGTCTTCGTAGCCGCGCTCGACCGTGGCCACGTCAGACAGCTTGAGTGTTCGGCCTTGAGCGACAACCGGCGTGTCACGGATTTTCTGCAACGTGTCGAACGCGCCATCGACGCGCAAAAACACCTCTGGCCCTTTGGTTTCGACCGATCCGGCGGGGGTCAGCACGTTTTGATTGTTCAGTGCGGCGAAGATGTCCTGCGGCGACAAGCCCAGCGTCGCCAGCCGATCATGGGAAAACGAAACGAATATCCGCTCGGCCTGCTCGCCGATGATGTTGACCTTTTTCACCCCCGGCACGTGCAACAGGCGCTGGCGTAAAGTTTCCGCGTCGCGCACCAACAAGCGCTGCGGCTCGCCCTTGGCTTTCAAGGCGAACAGCGCGAAGGTCACGTCGGAGAACTCGTCGTTGACCATCGGCCCGATGACACCCGCCGGCAGCCTGATCGCTTCATCATCGAGCTTCTTGCGTGCCTGATAAAACTCTTCCTGCACTTGCGACGGCGGTGTGCTGTCGAGCAACGAGACCATGGTGAACGCCAGTCCCGGACGCGTGTAGGTTTCCGTGCGGTCGTACCACTTCAATTCCTGCAGACGCTTTTCGAGGGGTTCGGCGACCTGATCCTGCATCTCTTGCGCGGTCGCTCCCGGCCACGCGGTGATGACGGTCAGCTGCTTGACCGTGAACGGCGGATCTTCCGCCCGACCCAATTTGAAGAACGACAGGACGCCGGCCACGGCGATCAGAAAAATCAGAAACACCGTGATCGCACGTTGGCGCACGGCGATAGCAGAAAGGTTGAACCGGCCCTCGCTCATGGACGACTCCCGGCAATCTGGCCATCGTCGCGGGCAAGCAAGCGCACTTCTTCGCCATCGCGCAGCAGATGCGCGCCCAGCGCGACAATCGGTTCACCGACGTTGAGCTGGCCAGCGACACGGGCCGAATCATCGCTCAAGCCCAGCACCTCGACCGGCCGCCAGCTCACTGTCGCCGGTGTGCCGGCGATGACCCACACGCCGGGGCCTTTGCCCGGGTCGTAGATCGCGGCGACGGGCACCTTGAGCGCCTGATCTGGCGAAGAACCCTGGGCAATTTCGACGGTGACCGTCGAGCCGATTGGCGCATTGGCCAAACTGCCTTCGAGCACATAGCGCGCCTCGAAAGTACGAGTTGTGCTGTCGGCCGAATCGGAAAGCAGACGCAGTTTTGCGCTGACGGCAGCCGACGTATCGCCATACAGTTTTGCCTGAGCGGTTGAGCCCGGCGCGGGGCGCAAGGTCTCGGGCAGATGGACGATGGCCTCCCGCTGACCGGCCCGCGCCAGCCGCACCACCGGTTGTCCCGGGCTGACGACTTGCCCGGGTTCGGCGAGGGTTTCCACCACCACGCCATCAGCGTCCGCCAGCAAAACCGCGTAACCCGAGGCGTTGCGCGCTACGTCCGCTTGCGCCACAGCGGCATTGAGCTGCGCCCTGGCGGTGTCGGCTGCGGCTTTGAACTGATCGTAGGCCGATGCCGAAATAGCGCCGGCGGCGACGAGTTTGCGATTGCGCGCTTCGTCACCGGCAGTCTGTATGGCTCGGGCGCGAGCGGCGCTCACCGCTTCTTGCTGGGCTCGCGCCTGAAGGCCGAGGTCGATGGGGTCGAGGCGCATCAGTGGCTGGCCGCGCTTGACCGTCTGACCGGTATCAACCAGACGCTCGAGCACCTTGCCCGAAACGCGAAAGCCCAGATCGCCCTGGGTGCGCGCAGCGACGACGCCGGTGAATGATCGAGATCCATTTTCTGCCGGTTGCACCGTTGCCGATCTGACAATCGGCGCCAAGGTACGTGGATCTTTTGCGCTGGAGGAATCCCCGCACGCCGTCAGGGCCAAGGGCAACAAACATACCGCGAGGGGGAAAGGTCGGAGCCGGCGCATGGAATTCCTTCACTGAAATAGGATGATCATCATATTCTCAGTCTTGTGACCAATATCGTCAACAGTCACAGAGTCACCGGCCCGATGTTCAGCGCTGAATCAGAACCGATAGCTGACAGAAGTACCGAGCCCGCTGGCGCTGTTCTTGTATTTCGCGCTGTACGAACCCTTGCCCGCCGAGGTGTCGTTGATCTCGACGCTCTCTTCCCAGAGATACGAATAGGCGACGTCGATGGTGACATTCTCCGCTGGAGTCCAACCGGCGCCGAGGCTGAACACCTTGCGATCGCCTGTCGGAATACGCGGTCCGCGATTGGTGTTGTTCGCCGGAGATTGATCAACCGAGAACCCGGTACGCAGCACCCATTGATTGTTCAACCGGTACGCTGCGCCGATGGCGTGAGCCCAGGTGTCGTGCCAGTTCTGCTCCTCGCTGATCGTGCCCAACTGACCGGCGAGCAATGGCGGCAATCCACTGTTTTCGATGGTCAGCTCTTTGAAGCGACTCCAGCGCGTCCAGGTGCTGCCGGCATACAGCGTCCAGTCGTTGTTCAGTTGATGGGTGACCGAGAAGTCCACCGACTCCGGGGTGTCGACGTCCAGCGAGGCGTCATAGCTGCGACCGCTGACCCCGAGCACGTTGAAGATGCCATCGCTGAGTTTGCTTTTCGCGTCGAGGTGGTAACTGACTTTTGAGTGATAGGTCAGGCCCAGGCGGGTCTGCTCGTTGGCCTGGACCATGACCCCGGCGTTGAAGCCCAGCGCGGTGTCGTCGCCGGTGCTTTTGACTTTGCCGTCGTTGCGCCCGGGGCTCAGCGGATTGGCGACCATCCCCGACAGCTCGCCGCTGATGCGGTTGATGGTTGGGCCGAAGCCGATCGACACCTTGTCGTTGAAGGCATAGCTGATGGTCGGCTGGAACGTCAGCGTGGTGACTTCGCTTTTGTTGGCGTAGTAGCGGCCGGCAAAACCGCTGCCGTAGTCGGTGATCAGGCCAAACGGTACGTAGAACCCCACGCCGAACGCCCAATGCTCGTCGATCGGCTTGACGTAATAGCCCATCGGTACCGTGGTGGTCGGCACCATGTCGCCGTCTTCCTTACCGCCGAACGTGCTGCGGGTCTGGCTGATATCGGACTTCGCGAACAACGTCGCCTGCCCGACGCTGGCCTGCTCGCGCTTGAGCCGCGCCATGCCTGCCGGGTTGCCGAAAACGGTACTGGCGTCTTCCGCCGAGGAAGAGCGACCGGCAAAACCCGATCCCATGCCGCTGACGCTTTGCTCATTGAGCGCGAAACCGCCCGCCAGAACGTTCGACGATGCAAGAACGACAGCCAGCCCCACCGGGTGCTTGAGCATTGTTTTTTTCATTGTGTGGACTCTATGGGTGTCTCGGAAATGGAATACCTGAACTGCGGCGGCCATGTTATCCGAGTGACCATATCAGTCAACAGTCACGTTTTAGGTAATTCATCTTCTGCCCCTGTACGGGCGAGGCGAGATTAGGGGGCGACTGATCCGAGTATTCGGATCAGCAGAGGGTCAAGGCATCAAGCTGCGCAAGATGAGGTTCGAAGTCAGCGTGGGCGCCACTTCGATGAAATCGAGGTTGTGTTGCAGCATCAGTGGATTGACGAAGGGCCGCAGCGCCAAGTGGATCGATTCGACCGTCTCGTCCAGCGGCGTCCTGCGCTCGAACTCACCGGCCTCGCGACCATCGCGGACAATGTCGGTGATAAAGCGCTTGATCTGCGCATCGTAACGCTGCGCACTTGGCCAGTTCTCACCCGCTGCAAACGCGGCAATGTCGTAGAGTTTGCGATCGTTGAAGAACAGGTTCACGCCCGTAGCGATCACGGTTTTCACCAAACGGCGGAAACGCTCGGTAGGCGTCAGGTCTTCCTCGTTTATCGCCTGCTCGACCGCCGCAACGATCTGTCCCAGACAGTTCGCGCAGATAGCTTCGCCAATCGCCTGCTTGGAATCGAAGAATTTGTAGATGTACGCCTTGGAGAAACCGATGGCCTTGGCCAGATCGGACACCGTGGTCTTGGCGTAGCCGTACTGGCTGAAATGCTCGTTGGCCGCCGCGACAATCTGATCACGAATGTCGTGATCGACGGGACCACGCGGGCCGGGGAAGGATGGGGAAACTGAGGACTGATTCATGTCGGCAGCTTACTCACCCGCCCGCCGACTGACAACGTGTGACACATTTCAATACCACTATCCACCCACTGTGGGAGCGAGCCTGCTCGCGAAGACGCCCGCCCAATCGACGAAGAACCTCAGTCGAACCCTACCCCTCCAAACGCCTCGGATAGCAAAGCTTAATCCCTGTTCGCTCGGCCGAAGGATTGAGTATTGCCTCCGTGGACTTGCCTATGTCCATGATGTGCAAGACCTCCACGCCTCGGCTCAGCAGGTAATCGGCAACTATCCGACGATGGCAGCGCCACCAGACAGCCTCCGAGCACATGATCGCGCAGCGTCTGCTGTCGCTGAGCCGCAACAGTTTATTCAGCCCCTGTTCAAACTCGTCCGAAAAGGCGTAGTCCGCATAGTTGTGGAAGCTGCGGTTGTCCCAGAATGCGTTGACCTCATCCGGCACGGTTTTCGATTTCTTGCGCAAGCCGCCGAGGCTGGCGATCTGGTAATGCTGGATGTCAGATTCGGCGAGCAGGTCTGGCAACACATCGAGGTTGTACTGCGGATTGGTCCGCGAGCGCGGCACGGTGCGGATGTCCACCACGGCGTTAACGTCGAAACTTTTCAGCATCTGGATGAAGACGTCGATTGGCCGGGTGGAATGGCCAATGGTGAAAATGACTGTGCTCATTGGCTGGGCTTGCTGATTGCGGAAAACTTCATTCGAGAGCAGCCGTGCAGCAACATCCCGACAATGATCAACGCCCCGGCGCGCAACCACGTTTCCCAGCCCTGCTGACTGAGCAGCACCAGACACGAGACGATCGCAAGCACCGGGACAAAGGTCGGCACGCGAAAGTGATCCTCCTCGACCCTGTCGCGACGAAGCACCAGCACCGCCACATTGGTACTCAGAAACACGAACAACAACAGCAATACGACGGTCTCTGCCAGCGTTGCCAAAGTACCAGTGAGCGTCAGCGCAATCGCTACCAGGGTGGTTGCAACAATGGCAGCCCACGGGGTTTTTCGTTCAGGCAGCACCGCACCCAAAGCGCCCGGCAACAGCCCAAGGTTGGCCATGCCATAGGTCAATCGACTGGCCATGATCATGGTTAACAGCGCACCGTTGGCGACAGCGATCAGCGCAATGAAGGAGAAGAGTGTCGGTGGAATTTGGAGGGTCGATGCGCGGACAACTTCGAGCAAAGGCGCCGACGTGGCGACCAACTTCTCGGTAGGCAACACCGAAGAAGCCGCCACGCCCACCGCCATGTAAACAACGCCAGCCGTAATCAAAGCCGCGAACAAGGCGCGCGGGTAGACCTTGCGCACGTCCTTGATTTCCTCGGCGAGATTGGCCGAGGTTTCGAAGCCTACGAAGGAATAGAAAGCCAACAACGCCGCCCCCAACACCGCCAGCATGGGACTGACGCCCGGCTTGAACGTGAGCGTCCGCCCCAGATCCGCCTCGCCTGTGCGGAAATACCAGACCGCAGCCACGATCACCAGAATCAACCCGGACAGCTCAATCACGGTCATCACCAGATTCGCCCCAAGCGACTCCTTGATCCCCCGCGCGTTGAGCAGGCCGATAGCCAGAAGAAACACCAGGGCGGCAATCTGCGGCGATACGTCGACGAAGGCGTTGAGGTAATCACCGGCAAACGCCAGCGACAAACCCGCAGCGCTGGTGACCGCAGCCGCCAGCATGCAGAAACCGACCAGGAAGGAAATGAGCGGCGACTTGAACGCCTTTTCCGCGAACACCGAAGCCGCGCCGGCGTGGGGATATTTGGTCACCAACTCCGCGTAGGAACCTGCCGTCAACATGGCGAAGAACAATGCGATCAGCAGCGGCACCCAAATCGCGCCGCCCACTTCCCCCGCGATCGTTCCGGCGAGTGCGTAAACACCCGCGCCGAGTACATCGCCGAGAATGAACAGAAACAGCATCGGGAAAGTGATAGCCCGGCGCAGAGAAGTTTTATCAGTGGGAGCCGTCACGGTCATTCCTTGGTTCAGGTGTGGAGGAGCTGGAGGGTTGTCACCTCAAACAATGGAAATGGCGCCGAAAGCAAAGTTCAAAATCTGTGATGGGGCTTGTCGGCACGGCGCTATAAACATTGCCAACTCGACACCTGTGGGAGCGAGCCTGCTCGCGAAGACCCCGGCCCGATCAACACAAATAATCAGCCAAAACCAATTCCCTAAACACCGCGTTTAAAAGCGATAGCCAGACTGTTCCAGCAAGCTACAACGCCTTGCGCCATTGCCTACGACTACGCCAGAATCCGCCGGCTTGTGCGCCTCGGGCCGGGGTTCTATCGTTGGCCGGTCACTGAAAAACAGTGATCGGGTTTGGTAGCCCGCTTTCCACATGGCGCATAACGTCATCCTATGCAGATGCTTTCGCATCGGTTTTATGGTGGCCATGCGCAGGGCGTTTTCGAGCGCGCCGGTTTTTCCATGTGGGCCGGTCTACCAACCTTCGTATGGCCACCACCCTTCGTTTGGTAGCGAGAGTGATGGCTCCCTTGGTCACATATGGAGCTTCACCATGTTCAAAGTAACGCCCAACCCGCCACAGTCAGACGCAACCTCCCCCTACGAATCCCTCGACTCAAAAAAACTCCACGAAGCCGCCGACCGCGCCCTCGACCACTACCTCAAACCCACCGACACCCTCAAAACCCCGCCCTACCAAACCAGCAGCATGTTCCTCGCCAACCCGAAAACCGCGACTGAAGAATTGCTGGTCAACGCCAGCGAATCGCTGGGCTCGGCTTCGGTGATGTTGAGTGATGTGATCGGGATGGTTGAAGGATCTGCGCGCAAGACACTGCAAGGTATCGCGCAGGTAGTGATGCTCGGCGAGCTCGCGGTTAATCAGGCGTTGGATAACGTCGTGCCGGTGGAGTAAGCATTCGCCTCGGTCTGGCGGCGGTCATTTCCTGCTGACTCGCCGCCGTTCGTTGCGTTAATCTCCACGACCTGAAAAAACGCCTTAAGCCTCAAGAATGGAGGCTGTAACTACACAACAAGGATGACGAATGACTCCCTCCGCTCGACTGGGCGACAAGCACGTCTGCCCACTGCCCGGTCATGCTACAACACCGATCGCATCTGCCAGCGGTGATGTGAACATCAATTTCATGGGGTCTGCTCGGGTTGGTGACACCTGCGGCTGTGGCGCTGTAATCACCACTGGCTTTCCATCTATCCAAGTGAACGGACGGCCGATGGCTCACTTGGGCAGTCCCACCAGCCATGGTGGAACGATCATAACCGGCTCAGGCAATGTGGGCGGCGGCTTCGTAATGGGCGATGCGGGTGGCGCAACCATCATCAATTTCATGGCCCTTGGAGCATTTCGTCCTGACGGAACAGTGGACGACCAGAAGATGGCCACATTGCTCGCCGATCCAAAGCTGAAAGAAAAAGCTGTTGCCGCCAACGCGCTGGTAACTCCCCAAGCCGCCTCGAAAAAACCAGACTTAAAGCCTGAACCCCAACCTCCAAAGACATGCAAAGACCCGGACATGATGGAGCAGGTAGCCACCTACATCGCCGGAGAGATGAACCGAAATATCAACCATCCATCGATTCTCAAAATGAAACAGCTCAATAGCTTCGACGCCGCAGCGGAGAATGCGAAGTTTCAAAAGCTACCTTGGTATGCGCGCCTTTCACCGCCGAATTTTCAGGCGATGCAACTAGGTAATACCGTTACAGCAATGGCACTTTGGACTGAGCGCGTCGGACAGAACAGACCTTGGGATCATAAAGTCACGATTGGGCAACAGTTCGGTGGCGCATGGCAGAAGCATGGTCAGCTCGACTACTTTTACGACATCTGGTCCAACATCCACTATGGCTACGTGGGACGCGCGGGTGGCCTCACCGAAAGCGCTCTTCTGGACGGTGCCGGCCTCGAGCAGATTGCGTCAGACTCCATCAGGAAAATTCAGAAGTGGGACGAGCGAAAAGGTCCTCACCGCTCAGCTGATATTGAAGGGCTGCGCGCGTGGGATGACATTGGCGATCGGGTCTCGATCAGTATCGGCATCAAATTGTACAAGCAGCATCCTACCGGTGGAGTAACCGCAAAAATGCTCATGGACGAAGTCCTGGCGCTACCACGTTCAAGCTGGGGAGACGGCACGCGTGATCATGTCTGCAAATAAACCGAAACGGCGTATCTGGCGCTGGGCAGGAGCACTCTTGGTTGCTCCCATCATCCTCTGGTACGTCGCCACTCCCCAAGTGAGCTTTCATTTTTCTGACAAGGGACAGGGGCGCCTCGGTTACATCCTGAACGTTCAGCACGAGATTTCAAAGGGCGAGATCTACCCGGGTGAAACCACGGGAGGCGCCGGACACATTTTTCCTAGTGATCAGTTCTTTATGGAGTTTGATTGGAATAACGCAGGGAAAGCGCACTGTGTTCGGGTTAAGCCGAAGTGGCCAAGTACGGATGTGTATATCGGGGCAGACGGTGGTCTTGATGGGCGTACGGATGGTGAAGTTATCGAAACTTGTGGCGCATTTCCAAGTTGAAAATACCCGGTTTCGCAGCAGGCCCGTAACGGAAGAGCTGCCCGTCGGCGATGAATAACGGCTGCCGGTTACAGGAGATCAATGGAGCCTTGAATATGGCTGAACATAGAAGGAAGAAAACTGTTGTCTGATACCAATGACCTCATTTCCCTGCATCTGGATAAGGCGGCGGCGCAACTGCGTGCCGAGGCGCTTGAGCAAAACCGAGCCCTCCACCTGGAGCTGGAAGAGCTCAAGACGTCGAGCGCTCGTCTGCTCTACGAAGTCCAAAGCCAGATCGGCAATGCCGAAGCGAAGGTCTCCGAGCGGGCCATTGAGAAGACGTTGTCGATTCTTCAGCACATCAAGCAGTGGATTCTCGCGGTCGGAACCTTCATCACCCTGCTATTGGCCGTGGGAGCATTCTTCGGCTACAAGAACCTTACTGATAGCCTGACTAACACCTTCACAAATAAAGTTGATCGGTGGTTACGCTTCGAGGATGGCAATAGCGATGAAAGCAAGGCTCTTGATGCAATGCGCACCCAAGCGCTGCTGGACGCCTACACGGTGCGTTTCGCTCGTGAGCATCTGAATGGGCGTGGTGGTTCATTTTCGCTGACAGAAGCTGAGCGGCAGCGTCTGCTCGCCATCCTTCAGGATCCTTCATCGGATGTCGGACAGTTCTCCGACGCCTTGACCATCCTTACGCGTAGTCGCGGCCTATTCGCACCATCCTGGACAGAGGACCCGACCGGCAAAATTCTTACACAATTGGTTAACGACTCATCCTTGGGGCAGCGGAAGCAGGGACTGTTGCTGGAGCGGCTCAAGGTCGACCGCGCTTTCCTCCCGTTTTCGCGCAATATCATCGCTGACGCCGATTACGACTGGTCGATGAAGATGCTGGCATTCGATAACCTCAAACTGTTCGACGCCCCCAAAGCCTTGACGTTCGCCGAAGCCAATGTGGGGACGGTGGACCGGTATTATCGCTCCAAGCTGGCGCTCTATATTGCGCAGAAGACAGGGTCCTATGCGGCGGTGAATGAATATGCGCAGTTCCTGCGCAAGACCAAGCCCGAGTTCTGGCAGTCCGATCTTCTGGGACTCGTAGGAGGCCTGGGTGAAATCTTGCCGAGTACCGGGGAGCTGCCATTAGACGATATCAGCACCCTGATCGGTGATAGCGTGCTGTTGGGGGCAGGCATTCGTTTGACAGATATGTTTGACGGCAGACGCTTAGCGCTTGAGCTGGATGGAGGCTACGCAACGCTGGCCGAAGCTGGCCGCTGGCTGAATGACCCACTCGTGATTGGTGCGATAGTTCGACATCGGCCACTTTCACCTGACTGGCTGTCCACGGTAGTTTCGTTCTTCCAGGTTGAGGATCAAGGCTACGAACTGGCGACACTGCAGCTCTCGCTTCGAGGCAAAGACCGCCTGCTGACCCAGCAGGGTGCCCTCGGCGCCAGCGACGTACGTGGCCAAGTGTGGTTGAGGGTCGAAACCGTTCCAGAGGGGCATCGGCTCAGCGCGACCTGGCGTGATGCGAATACAGGGCGGATATCGACAAGCGTGATCGAATCCCCCCAGCTCTTGCCGCAGAGCCTTTTTCAACTGTCATTTGATCCCAAGTTGTTGAAAAGCCTGACCTATCAATCGCGCACCTACGAAGACTTCCTTTGATTTGAAGTGCCCTCAGCCTCGAGGAGCCAAGGGGTCGGCGAGTTATCAGCGAGTATAGCTATCAGGGCATGACAGCCAAGCGAGTCGCACACCACCGGCATAGGTATCGTGGCCGTAGCCAAACGAATCAGCCTTACACCCGGAATGTGAATGCCGCCATGCCGGGCGTGAGGACCAACGATATCGACAAGGTTTGAAAGGGAATTCAAACACAACTCCATAACGTGGCGATGCGGCGGTTAAACATCTGGTATCGGATGATCAAGCAAAAAGTCAGGAGGATCGTGCAACAGCCCTCCTCCGCTCGTAAGTCACACTTCAGATGAGGCCCGAGGTACTTGCGGCCTATCCATGTCCCGCGCCAACGATTCTTTGCCAATGCCCCATATGTCGGGGAACGCAACTAGCGGCTTACAGATAACAACAACGGCCCATCCAACTCGACGGGGCTCATCGGACAGATTAAGGAGCACAGGAAATGACGTTTGTTCAACGCCTCTCTACAGCGCTAGCACTGGTCCTCACTACACTCATTGCAGGGCCGGCGCCCGCCGTGGCCAGCGAACCGACTACGGAACGCAACCGCCAATTCATTGCGCAAGCGTTCAACCAGTGGGCTCAAGGCGGCCGGACGTTCTTCACAGATGTGCTGGCTCCCGATGTGATCTGGACAATCAAGGGGACGAGCCCTTCGGCGGGCACTTATCGCGGCCGGGATGACTTCCTGAAACGCGCAGTTCAACCCTTCGCAAAACGGCTCGCCTCGCCCGTCCGCCCGACGGTGACGGATATCTGGGCTGAAGGCGATGACGTCGTTGTGCACTGGAACGGCACCGCCACCGCAGCCGACGGCGCGCCTTATCGCAACAGCTACGTATGGATCATGCGCATGCAAAATCTGCAGGCAGTTGAGGTCACTGCCTTTCTCGATCTGGTGCCTTATGACGACGTTATCAGGCGAATTCCGCTTGAAGCTGGCGATGTTGAATAGATAAGCCCGCCACAATCGGCTGAAGGTTCTGCTTGTAGGAAGCTGCGAGATATTACGCAGGTGGACATGTCAGCGAATGTCTGCTTTCGGCCAAAAGCGGCCCTTGGACAACCTGATGGCGAAACAGTAGCTTATGCAGCGAGACTGACAAGAAACACTCGGCAGCGGGACTTACTTCCCATACCGTGTTTCACTTGAAGGATGTTAAGAAATGGGACCGAAAACCGAAGAACTGATCTGCGTTCTTGATCAGCTTGCAGCAATGCTTGAGAGCGATGGAGATACTCACTGGAGCCTGTGGATGCGTAAGGCAAGAGCACGCTTAATGGAGTCTGATTACTCCGGAATTGAGTACCTACAGTCAGCCTATGGCGGAATGGGCTCATTCAATGATCTCATTCTTGGTCAAAGCCATGACAATGGCGTTCTTTGCTGGAAGCCGGGCCATGTTGAGCTAAACGAAAGGTTCGACGGATTACGCAATGAAGCCGCGAAGCTCTCCGATTTCATAAAGCGAAATATATAGAGGGGCGCGGTTATCAAACTACGTTATTCAAAGGGGTCAGGCCGGCCACCGGCGCATGTCACTTTGATCAGCTCCGTAGACTCAGTATCGGGCAATCTGGTGTTTGCCTACACGGAAGTCGGGGAGCACAGAGTGCATTACACATCACATGCCGAGCTGTTGTGCATGCTCAACATCCTTTTGCGTCAGCGCGTGCCCTTTGCTGTCGGAGGCATGCTCCCGGGACCTGCCGACGAAGTCGAGATGTTAATAGCGAACGAAGTACTTGAAGGCCCCTACATAGAACTGTCCTGGTCCGGCCCCCAGCAATGGACTCTGCGCGAAATCGACTCCACCACTGCTGAATGGCAGCCAGTGCCTGATGCTCAAAGTATGGCGAATGTGTCATTCGATCCGAAGTCCCTGGAACGCTCTGGCTGAATTGGCTAAGAAATTAATACAAGATCGGGCAGTTCTTCGCTACTGGCCGCAATCGCCTGCGGTCGCGACAGACAGCATTGGGTCGATGTCTGCCCTTCGCGACGGGCAGACATCGGCCAAAAGGAGTCAGTCAGATGCGTCTAGGAAATTAGGGGCGTTTCACCTAGCCACCGGAGAACAAATGCCAGTTGGCTAGGGATGAAGGATCATAAATGGTGCTATGTTGGCTCAATATCGTCAATTAGCCCTACAGGTAAGCCATTTTCTCCAGTAGAGCTGTAATGAGCCACGATGTACGTTTTATATCTGTTAACAAAGGTATCAGGCACATCGTTATCAACCAGTATAATTTGGCACGGTACTTCTTTCGCTTCAGCTCGATTGGCGACTGACAAAAGGTATTCGTACATATTCTGATACTTTAGCGGATCAGAAATTCCTTCGCGTGCATCATCAGCAGCATCTGTTTGATCTTGGTACTTCTGCTTAGTTGTTTTCCCCAAATACTTGCCAACGGTATCTATCATTAGAAGTCGAGGGTGGTTTACTTCCGAATCTATCGCAGATTCAAGAATGCTAATTAGTAAGCCTACAGAAGCAATGGTCCTAAGACCTCCAGAAGTGATGTTGAGATATTCTCTATCCCTGATTACCGGTGCAAAGCTTCTGGCACTCACGCTGATGCCTTCCTGTCTTTTTATATTAACTTTTTTCAGGTAGCTTTTGAGGTAATCAGACAGCTCCGAAAGTATCTCTGCAACGCTCGGCGCGCTCTGCTTCAGCTCTGCCAGTCTCTCATCTAGCTGCCTAATGACGAGCAATACGTTTTCATATGCGTCGTGAATTTTTCGCTGCTGGTTGCGAACCTTAATACTATTTACTAGATGATTCCGAGACTCTTGCCGGGATGCCAGCTCTCTAACCAAAGAGTCTCGCTGAGTGAGATACGGTGTGACCATCGCCTCATTTTCAGTGTCGAGCATCTCTCTTGCTTTAATAATGTCTGAACTAATTGCAGTATAGTCTTTGGATAGTTCTCGAGACTTGAAGGAAAGCTCATCTATAAGGATCTGTATGCTCTTCTTCTTTTTCTGGATTGAACTTAGCTCGGCAGATAAAGAGCTTGCCTCATAGGTTTGGAACGCCTCATCATTGGAAGCAACATTAATAGGTGTGTCGCAAATAGGACACGGATTGGCCGAATGGTTCACTTCGCCTATCTTGACTGGGCATGCAAGATTCCATTAATCTTAGCAATATCATTTTCGTAGTCATTTTTTAGGCGAGAATAGCTTTCTATTTGCGCTCTTGTTTTGCTTATCGATAAGGCAGTGGATTTTTCATTTAACGACAGCTCGTTGAATATTGCCTTTAGTTCTGAATGATTTGATGAGTTGGCTACCATCGTGCGGTTAAGTCGTTCCAATTCGACCTGGAGATCTGCTATAACCTTGTCAATCTCATCGATAGCGTCGTCAATTGAGGTTCTGCTGTCGTAATCGGTTTCGCGAAGAAACTCCGAGACCGAATTGTATTTACTTAGAATAGCCTTGCTTTCTTTGGTGCGCGAAGCGATCTCAACTTCAAGTTCAGCTATGCTCGAGTCCAATACGTTGAACATGTACTTTAGGACTTCGCGATTGCGTGTAGC
>NZ_WBRZ01000012.1:0-48470 GCF_008923895.1 Pseudomonas sp. GXM4 | reverse complement strand
GAAAGCGCAGTGTCAATAACTGTTTGTCTGGAGTGACGCATTCGCGAGCAGGCTCGCTCCCACATCGGGACAGGGGTGTTATCGAGTTTTTAGGTCTGGCCCGGGGTTTTCTGATTTGCCGATGCGCGCATCGCGACGCCTAATCATCAGCCCCTGCATTCGAAGGCCCGCTGATGAATCACACCCGCCCCGCCGCTTGGCTGATGCTCGCGATCATCCTTGTCGCACTTAATCTGCGCCCCTCAATGGCAGCCATCGGGCCGCTGCTGTCGGCGATCCGTGGCGATATACCGTTGAGCTTCACGCTTGCCTCTCTGCTGACGATGCTGCCGGTGATGGCCATGGGACTGGCGATGTTCTTCGGCCTGAGCATCAGCCAGCGCCTGGGCGACCGACGCACGGTGCTGCTGTCGCTGTTGATCATCGGGCTGGCGAGCCTGTCACGGCTGTTTATCGATTCGGCGGCCGAGCTGATCGTCAGCGCGATGCTGGCCGGCATTGGCATAGCCCTGATTCAGGCATTGATGCCGGCGCTGATCAAATCGCGCTTTGCTGACAACGTGGCGTTGTGCATGGGCGTCTACGTGACTTCGATCATGGGCGGCGCCGCGATTGCCGCATCGTTCGCGCCACTGGTGATGGTGCAGGCCGGCAACTGGCGCGTGGGGCTCGCTGTTTGGGCAGGGCTGGCGTTGCTCGCCTTATTGGTCTGGTGTTTACAGCCCGCGCCAGCCATATCGAGAACGACCAAACAAGAGTCTTTCATCACCCGCCCTCGCGCCTGGTTGCTGGCGATTTTCTTTGGCCTCGGTACGGCGTCCTACACCTGTGTCCTCGCCTGGCTCGCCCCGTACTACATGGAAAAGGGCTGGAGTGAACAAAACGCCGGGCTGCTGTTGGGTTTTCTTACAGCGATGGAGGTCATTTCGGGGCTGGTAGTGCCGGCGATCGCCAATCGCAGCCGTGATCGACGTGGGATATTGGCGGTTCTGCTGTTGCTGATCATCGGCGGTTTCTGCGGGCTGAATCTCGCCCCGCTAACTCTGGCCCTGTTATGGCCCTGTCTGTTGGGGCTGGGGATTGGCGGTCTGTTTCCGATGAGCCTGATCGTCGCTCTGGATCACTGCGACGAGCCGCAGCGCGCCGGTGGCCTGACCGCGTTTGTACAGGGGATCGGTTATCTGATCGCAGGACTGTCGCCACTGTTGGCAGGGATGATTCGCGATCGGCTGGGCAGTTTCGAAGGCGCGTGGTGGGCGTTGACGGCGGTGATGGTGATCATGCTGCTGATGGTGATGCGCTTCGACCCTCGCCATTACGCACGCCACTTCCAGAGTGCAATCTAGAGGCCTCTGGCCATCTTTCCCGCACGAAATCAGCAACGTCGTGTTGCTAAAAGTTTCTGTCCCACATGTGTCCGTGAAATGTCCTACAAGGGTTTCTCCTGGCACCATCGTTCCGTTAGGATCGTACGCACACGTTTGCGCGAATTCTGCGCAAGGGGGCACAGCGAGACGGAACTCATGCTGAACAGTAATTTGCTTCGCAAGCTCGATATGCAGGACTTGATGGTATTCGTCGCCGTGTACGAGCAGAGCAGTGTCACCGATGTCTCGGAAACCCTGTTCGTCAGCCAGTCCACCGTCAGTTATTGCCTGAAGAAACTGCGCACCAGTTTCGAAGACGAACTGTTCATCAACACCCGCACCGGCATGCGCCCGACCTACAAGGCTTGCAGCATGTACGGCCACGTGCAGAAGATCATCGAAAGCATCAACCTCTGCCACGCCGGTGCCCCGGCCTTCGACCCGAGTCGGCAGGCGGTGACTTTCAACATCTGCGCACCGGAATACTTCGAGCAATTGATTCTGCCGCGCCTGTTGAAGCGCTTCGACTTCGATGACTTGCCGGTGATGGTCAACATGCACAAGTTTGAAACCGACGTTCCGGCCGAAGAGTTGCGCGACGGCAGCCTCGATCTGGTGATCAGTTTCGGCCCGCACTTTCACCGCCAGCATGCGGATCTGAAATCACGGATGCTGCTTGAAGATGACCTGGTCTGCGTCTTCGACAAACGCGCCACGCCACTCGAACCGCGGTTGAGCCTGCAAGCATTCACCGAACGTCGGCATGTGTTCCCGACGCCGTGGACTTCAAGCACCAACATGGTCGACGGCTGGCTGGCGCGGCAGGCGCAGAAACGCCAGATCGTCGCGCGCTCGAACAGCTACAGCGCCGCGTTGAAGATGATCACCGGCACCGATTTCATCCTCACCCTGCCCCGGCGTATCCAGCGTTTGTTGACCAACGACGCGGTGTTCAACCACTGCGAGGCGCCCAATGGCTTGCCGGGTTTCACTCTCGACATGCAGTGGAGCCAGAACGCCGATCAGGACAGCGCCAACGTCTGGCTGCGCGAGCAGGTGATTCAAGTGTGCAGCGAGCTGGAAAACGCCTGAGCGTCAGACGCCGATCGCGGCTTTGCTGTAGGACTCGCGATCGATGTCGAGCAGTTCGACACACAGTTGCACTTCGAGCCCGGCCGGCCATTCGCAGAGTTCCTGCAACACCGCCAGCAGGCTTTGCGAGAGCTGCTTCTTGATCTCCGCCGAGCGCCCGCTGAGCAAGGCCAGTTTCACATGGACGAAGGCGCGCTCGCCCTGCGCCGTGCCGACCTTGAAGTTGTCGATCTTGATCGCGCGGCTCTTGATATCGAACTCTGCGCCGAACTGACCGGAACCGACCAGCGTGTTGTTGAGCCGGATCAGGGCGATGTCAGCGTTCAACTGCGTCAGGTTGGCGGTGTATTCCATGTGCAGGTGTGGCATTGCGGATCTCCAGTCGGCGGATGCGGGGGCGTACATATACCACAATCACACAGCGTCATTTGTGGGAGCGAGCCTGCTCGCGAAAGCGTCCTTTCAGTTTGCACATCCGCGCCTGCCGAACGGCTTCGCGAGCAGGCTCGCTCCCACAGGGTTGTGTGGTGCTTGTCAGGACGGAATCAGCGGCCGTTCACTCATGAACGCTTCGAGCCGCGAGCGCAGCCAGCGTTCGGCCGGGTCGCTGTCGACGTGGCTGAGCCAGACCATCGACAGGTCCAGCGTCGGCGTCTTGAACGGAAACGGTTCCTGGAACAGCGCCCCCGACGCCGCCATCGCCGCTGCGGTGTAATCCGGCAGGCTGGCGATCAGGTCGGTGCCGGCCAGCAACGCCGGCAATGCGCTGTATTGCGGTACCGACAACACCACCTGCCGCGTGCGGCCCAGTTCCGCCAGCCACTCATCGGCGTAGCCACTGACATTGGCCGTGTGCGACACCAGCACATGCGGGCGAGCGCAATATTCGTCGAGGGTCAGCGGCGTATCAGAGGCATCGGCGCGCAGGATGCTCGGCTGGATGTGCCGCAGCAGTTTGCGTTTGGCGTTGGCCGGCAGGCCACGGGTCTGGCTGATGCCGACGGTGATATCGCCCGCGGCCAACAGGTCGGGAATGCGCCAGTAATCGACATGCTGCACCACGAACACCACGCTCGGTGCTTCCTGGCGCAGCGCGCGCAACAGCGGCGGCAGCAGGCCGAATTCGACGTCGTCGGACAGGCCGATGCGAAAGGTCATGGTGCTGGTGGCGGGATCGAAATCGCGGGTCAGGCTCAGCGCCGCCGACAGTGAATCCAGTGCCGGTTTGAGATGGCGGTAAATGTCTTCGGCGCGGGCCGTCGGCTCCATGCGATGGCCCACGCGGATGAACAGCGGATCATTGAGCATCGTGCGCAAACGGTTGAGTGCCGAACTGATGGTCGGCTGGCCGAGGAACAGCTTCTCCGCCGCGCGGGTCACGTTGCGTTCGAGCATCAGGGTCTCGAACACCACCATCAGGTTGATGTCGGCCTTGCGTAGTTCATTGCGGTTCATCCATTGCCCCTGCTCCCGGAATAGCGGCAGTGTAGAAAAGCCCGGGACCCGGCGTCCATCAACGTTTGCGCGGTTTACTGCACACTCACGGATTTCACGCCCAGGCCCATGATGCGTGCGTCATCGCTCATTCCGAGACTGCGCGGGCTGACGGCGTCGGGCAAATGCAGTTCAAGTCTCAGCGCGCCATCCTCCGGCAGGGTTTGCCTGACCTGTTCATTCAACGGAATTTCCAGAGAATTGCCCTGAAAGGCTGTCAGCCGAGTCGAAAGAACTTCAACGCCGTTGAGCCTGACGATGACTCGCTGAGCAAGAGTTGGCGGCATGACGAACGCCAGCGCCTGGATCGAAATCGATTTAGCTCGCGCTGGCACGCGCAGCGCCATTTCCGCGTCATGGCCCTCACTCCAGGTGCCCCACGCTTCCGGCGCCCCCCAGCCTTTGATCAGTTGTCGACTCTTGCGATCGAATGTGTAGACAACGCCCGGACGGCTCAGCGCGATGGATGCCAGCGCCCGCCCCTCATCGATCATCGGCAGACATTGCTGACAACGCTTCCAGCCTGGTGCAAGCACAACGAAGTCATCGACCCGGGTCAGCAGATCGCTATCGCTGTGAACGCTTTTGGCCGCCAGAGCCTGCGCTTCATCGTCCAGGATATATAGAGAATCGGCCTCGTACTCTCCGGTTTGCAGCCGATGCCGAGCCACGCGCTGCGCCTTGTCGAGCGCCGAAATGCTCATGCGCCCCATGTACACCGCGTCGGTTTTCAGACCATGTGCTCCAGCGAAATCAGCGATCGCTTGCCAGCGTTCGGGCTGGTTTTGCGGCAGCAACCCGCGAACATTCCCGTAGTGGCCGGCCGCGCTGTTCCAGAAGGGGTCGCGCATCGGACTGACCCAGTCCGATGCGGGGGCTACCATCCTTGATGCGCGCAGCCCCGCCCAGCCGTTGTGCGTATCTGCCACCTGCACCACCAGCGCCAAGGCGAGTAACCCTATGGCAACTGGCGCGCGAAAGCCCCGCACAAGCAGGTACACGAGGAACAGTTCGATTGCATAAAAGACCGGCCAGAACATGCGCCCTGAAGCGCGAAAAATACTGGCCAGCCGCTGGATGAATGTCGGCAACGGATAGTTGAAAGTCTGCGTCCCGACACCGATGTGATGGGACAACGCGAACAGGGTCAGGCCGATCATTGCGAACAACAGCCACCACCGATCGCCCAGCGCAGCCCTCGGCGAAATCCCGCCGCGCAACCCTGCCACCGCCGCCAGCGGTAACAGCATCAGCACACCGAGGCCGAAATAATTGAAGCCTTCATAATCGCCGCCGCCGGTGCGGATGTCCGGCAATACCTGCGACCAGCCATCCGAATCGAATGGCGCCAGCAGATTCATCCGGTAAAAACCGAACCCCCCACTGCCGGCGCCGTCGGCAATGCTGAAGTATCCGGCCTGCCAGCAACACACGCTGACCAGTGCGAACAGACCGCCGAACTCGATCAGCCCCTGACGGCGAGTCAATCGGTCAAAAATGACTTTGCCGAGCAGATCGGCAAACCAGATCAACGCCACCATGACCAACAGATACGCATGCACCAGAGCTGTCGCCGCCAGCAGACAGCCCCAGGCCAGCCGCCGCCGTTGCAACGCGGGATGCAGCGCCAGGTAAAGTGCCGCCAGTAGCAGAAAGTGCCCGGCCAGAGACAGATGTCCTCCGGCACGAACAAACATCGGCGGGGAAAACAGCAACAGTCCCGTGGCCAGAAGCCGGATTACGACGTTATCCGTGATCAAGCCGAGCAGTTTCCAGCCGAACCACGCTTGCAGTACGAAACAGATGAGCAACCACAAGCCAAAATACTGGAACGTCTCTGGCAGCCAGGCGTTGAACGGTTTGAACAGCAGTGCCAGCAGCGGATTGGAGTCAGAAAAGATGATCGCACTGCCCAACTCCATGCCGTACGACGGGTTGAGCCCGAGGGGAAAAGTCCACGGCGACTGGCGGAAAAAAACCCAGCCCAGATAATGCGTAGCCGGATCGCCCTCGCTGAGCCAGGCAATGTTCTGCGGATCGAGTGCACGCGGACCGATCACCATGAAAAAAGCAAGCACGCCCAACAGCAACGGCAGAATCGTCAACGCTGAAGATCTGTTCCAGGGCTTCATCGATACGTCCAGAAATTATGCAAAACGAAAGTAAATGCCGGCACCGTCAGGGCCACGGCGCCGATCCCGAGCAGATAGTGCAACCCAGCCATTTGCGCCGCCCAGGCAACCAGCATCGCCAATAGAAAACCGCCCGCCGAGACCGACACAAAGCGCAGTAACGTGCGCCCGTGCAGGCGAGCTGAAAAGCTCCAGGTGGTGTTGATCACATAAGACACAATGGTCGCCACGGCAAAGGCGAAACCATTGGCCAGCGGCGGTTCGGGCGCGATGAAGCGGATGAACAGCACAGCCACCAGCGCATGCAGCGCAGTGACGAACAGCCCGGTCAGGGCAAAGCGCAGACCACGGCGGACCAACGCTGAACGCTCACTGCCGATCACGGTTTCTGCGCCAGCACGAAGACGCTCAAACCGGCCAGCCGGTTTCTGCCCATCAACGGCAACTCCAGTCGGCACAGGGTCTTGAGCACGCTGTTGACCCACGGGTGATGGCGCTTGAGTTGCGACTGTGGCTGTGCGGTCGGCGAACCTTGAGGCATCAGGCGCAACGCAGCGGCGATAGGAAACACCGCACCGAAATAGTAGGCGCCGCGCTGCACGGTCAAACCGGCATCGCCCGCCAGGGTTTCGAATTGCGCGAGGGTGTAGCGGCGCTTGTGCTCGAGAAAATCATCATGACCGTTCCAGAGAAACTGGAACGCTGGCACCGTCATCAGAAAACGACTGCCCGAAGGCACTTTATCGACGTAGCTTTTGAGCAGGCCGAGGTCGTCGTCGACATGCTCGAGCACGTCCATCAGCAACACCAGATCGGCATCGATGCTGTCGATGCTGCGTCGGTAATGCACCGGTTTGCCCGCGCTGGTGGCGCTTGAATCGGCCGGGTAACTGATGTCGACGCACCACGCCTCATGCGCGTCGGTGTGGGTCAGCAGATGATGCGAGAAAAACCCCGAGCCGGCACCGACATCGAGTATTCGTCGGATCGGCATGTTACCCAGCAATCGCCGGGTCGCCGCCGCTTTGCAGCAGTAATACCAATGCTCATCGATACTGTCGCCGAGGATGTCGGTTTCCTTGAGATCCATCTGTCAGTCCTTGGGGTCGTAGACGCGACGCACCAGAAAAACCGGTCGGCGTTTGGATTCGATATAGGTGCGGCCGAGGTATTCGCCGAGTACGCCAATGCCGATCAATTGCAAACCGCCAAGGAACGTGACTGCGACCATCAGCGACGCATAACCGGGCAAGTCGACGCCGTGGATCAGTGTGCGCAGGACAATGAACATGGCGAACGCAAACGACACCAGCGAAACCGTCGCCCCCAGGTAGGTCCAGACCCGCAGCGGCTCGGTGCTGAAACTGGTGATGCCTTCGAGGGCGAAATTCCACAGCCGCCAGCCATTGAACTTGCTTTGCCCGGCCACGCGCTCGGGGCGCTCGTAGTCGACGTGGGTGGTGCGAAAACCGACCCAGGCGAACAGACCTTTCATGAAGCGCCGCGACTCAGGCAGGGTCAGCAACGCATCGACCACGCAGCGGTCCATCAGGCGGAAGTCGCCAACGTTCTCCGGCAACGGCTGTTCGGCGATGCGGTTGTGCAGGCGATAGAACCAGTGGGCCGAGGTCGACTTGGCCCACGTGTCGCTGCGGCGGCTGACGCGATGCCCCAGCACCACTTCGTAACCTTCACGCCAGCGCTCGATCATTTGCAAGATGACTTCCGGCGGGTCCTGCAGATCGGCGTCGATCGGTACCACGATCTGCCCGCCGGCCATTTGCAGACCGGCCGACAACGCCGCTTCCTTACCAAAGTTTCGACTCAGGTCGACGATGCGCAGACGCGAGTCTTGCCGCTGCCGTTCAAGCAAGCGCTCAAGGGTCGTGTCGGTGCTGCCATCGTTGATGAAGACCAGTTCAAGATCGATCAGCGCCTGCGTCTGAAAGACCTCGTCGATGCGCGAAAGAAAGCTGTCGAGGCTGTCGGCCTCGTTGAAAACGGGGATCACCAGCGACAACGTCACCTGCCCGGCCTGTTGCGTTCCGTGCTCAGTCAAAGGAGTGCTCTTTTTATAGTTTGTCGGTCATCGAAAGTTTTTCGAGGCCATGAGCCGTCCCGTATTAAGCAGTAGCAGGCACGCACGTGCAAGCATGACACGGCGTCATATCGGCCAATTCGCCGGGCAGTCGCGGCGCTCTGGGCAGGGTCTTTCAGAAACATTCGCGAACGATTGGAAACAAATCCCCGATAGCCAAAAAAACCCGCTGCGCTAGGCTTGCGTCGATGCGCCACACCGGTTGGCGCGCACATCCATCGCAGGGAGCGAACCCCATGTATTTCGAAATCTACCGACAAACCCGAGGCACCCCGAGCACTGGCAAAGGCCAATGGCGCTGGCGTCTGCGCGCGCGCAACCATGAGACCGTGGCCAGTGGCGAATCGTATGTGAACAAGGCTGATTGCCTGCACGTGATCAATCTGATCAAAGCCGTACAGGGCGAGACGCCGATCAAGGAAATTTGAGCGATGTCCTGTTCATCTGCAAAGCGGCACCGTCTGTCGCCCTTCAAAGGGTTTATTTGAATGCTTGTCAGCGGTGTTCATCAAAGGTGCATGTACTGCAATTTTTGCTGCCATGCACCCAAGGATTTCAGCCATGTCCCATGAGCACCGCTACCTCGTCAGTTTCATCGTCGACAACCAGCCGCAAAGCCGCACGCTGATCCACGATGGCGAGACCCTTGATCCGGGTCTCGCTGAAACCCTGGTCAAGACCGCTTTCGCCGAATTGAAGACCGCTTCACTGAGCGACGTCCAGGTGCAGAAACGCACCAGGCCCGACGAAGGCGACAACGTCCCCGGCCACTATCAGCAGCCATGAGCTGATCCCGGGCCGCCACGATCCATCGATGCTGCGGAGGTTACGCGCCATGAAATCACTCGCCGCGATCTGCCTTGCGGTCTTGGCTATGAGCGTCCAGCCAGGCCATGCAGACACCATCGACGCCTTCATCGAAGAGGCGGCACAGCAAAGCCTGTTCCAGCACAACAGTTCGCGCATCGCTTTGGAAAAGGCAACCTTGCCCGAAGTCAAAACGTTCGCCAGACAAATGATCGCCGACCATGAGCGCTTCGATAAACAAATCAGGCAGCTGGGGCAAAGCCAGCAGATGGCGGTTCCCACCGAACCCTCGGTGGCATCCAAAGCCAAGCAGCTACGCCTTGAATCAAGGGATGACGCCTTCGACCGCATTTACATCGACAGCCAGGCCGAAACCCTTGAGCAAAAGCTGATGCTGTTCAAGAAAGAAGCGATGTCATCACAAAATCCGCAGCTCAAGGCTTTCGCCCAATCCGCGTTGCCGGACATCGAGAAACAGGCAAAAATTGCCCGCGACCTGCAGGAAAAACTCAAGCCCTCCGCTGGCGCACTGAAATCCGTCAACCCCTGACCAACCGGGGGAACAATCAAAGCTGTAATAGAACCACGCCCACCAGTACGGCAATCACTGCCGATACCGCCAGCACTTGCGTCGAAGTCAATGCCAGCGCCGCGTCCTTTGAGCGGCCGATAAAGCGGCCACGGGTCTGATGCCGATCCGGCTGCGCTTCGAACAGGTTGTCCGGGTGCTCGTTGTCTTCAGGCTCATTGGTCTGCTGACCGGACCATGCACTTCGCGCCATCAAACGGTCGAGCAGACCGGGCATGACCGACTGGCCGACAATCGCTTTGATCGTCGACCACCCCAGCCACAACTCTCGCGGCGGATGCTTTGCCACACTGAAAATCGCCCGTGCTGCCACGTCGGGGTCGTGAATCGGTGGCACCGGTTGTGGACGCTTGGGCAATTTGTTGCGCGCCCAGTCGAACTGCGGGGTATTGATCGCCGGCAATTGCACCATGCACACGCGAATATGGCTGCGCTCATGCAGCAACTCACAGCGCAATGAATCAGTAAAACCGCGTACAGCGAACTTCGCCCCGCAATAGGCGGCCTGCAACGGAATGGCGCGATAGGCCAGTGCCGAGCCGACCTGGATGATCAGACCCTTGTTGCGCGGACGCATCAACGACAGCGCCGCCAAGGTGCCATGAACCGTGCCGAGATAGGTCACCTGAGTGACGCGCTCGATCTCGGCGGCGGACAATTGTTCTATTGGCGAGAGCACCGTGACCATCGCTGCATTGACCCACACCGCCAGCGGCCCAAGCGTGGCTTCCAGTTGCTGGGCGGCCTCTTGCACGGCGAGCGCATCGGCGACATCGACGCTAACGGTTTCAACCTGAACGCCATACGCTTGCAGCTCCTCCTGCGTGGCGGCCAGTCCCGCCGGATCACGCGCCAACAGGCCGATGCGGTAGCCGCCAGCGGCAAACCGGTGGGCCACCGCGCGACCCACGCCAGCACTGGCGCCGCTTATCACCACCAAAGGTTGCTCCTGCATGAACCGTTCTCCCTGATGCTCAGTCGATCGGCCCGATATTGATCATCAGGTCATCGCCCAGCCCTTGCACCTTGGCCAGTACGTCCACCGGCGTCTCGCTGGAAAAATGCACCACGTAGCCCATGCCGCTGCCGTCCTCTTCGATTGCACTGACCCACGACTCCACCTCGTCAGCATCCAGCCCCAGCGCCTGACCGAACTGGCGGTTGCGGTGATCGGAATCGGTTTCGTCCATCGGATAATCACTCATAGCAAACATCTCCTCGGGGATCGTCCCCTCACTGGTTGCTCAATGTGGTCTTAAGGATGGACGCCGAACGTTCACTGACAGTTCGTTTTTCAGCCGAGCATCGAGCGCAGCTTGCGCAGCAGATCCACCGGCGCGTAGGGCTTGGCGATCAATTCGAACTCATTGTCAGCCAGCTCATTGGGCGTCGACTCGTCCGCGCAGTAGCCGGTCGTCAGCAGGATCTGCATGGCCGGATAGCGCTGGCTGATTTCCCGCGCCAGTGCCAGCCCGTTCATCTCACCGGGCATGACCAGATCGGTGAAGACCAGCTCAAAGTCGCTACTCTGCAACATCGCCACTGCCTCGCTCGCGTCTGCAGCGATGGTGGTGCGGTAACCCTGTTCGGACAGTACGAAGCGCGCCAGTTCAGCAACTTCGGCGCGATCCTCGACGATCAGGATGCGCTCCGTGCCCTTGAGGTTTTCTGCGGTTTCAGCGGAGCCAGGTGTCGATAGCTGACTGTCATCCGCCGGGAAGAACAGGCGCACCGTGGTGCCCAGCCCCGGCGTCGATTCGATTTTGACCACACCGCCGGATTGCTTGACGAAGCCATAGACCATCGATAGCCCGAGGCCAGCACCGCTACCTTCCTCTTTCGTGGTGTAGAACGGCTCCATGACCTTGTCGAGATCGTCGGCGGCAATGCCCACGCCGTTATCGGCGATCGCGATGCAGACGTAACGCCCCGCCGCCAGTCCGCCCTGATGCGGATCCGTCGCATCCGGGACAACGACGTTACGCGTCTGCACGGTGATCACCGGCTGTTGCTGCTGCCCCAACGCATCGCGTGCATTGGACAGCAAATGATTCAGCGCCATCTCGGCCTGCGCCGGGTCGAGCCGGCAGTTCCACAAGTCCTCGGCCAGTTCGAATCGCGGTTCCAGATCGGCGGATTCATGCGTCGGCAGCGTAGAGCGCTCAAGCAAGGCATTGAGATTGATCACCCGGCCTTCGAGCCGTTGTCGGCGCGAGAATGCCAGCAGATGCTGAGTCAGCAAACGTGCTTTTTCCGCCGCCGCGCGAGCGTGGCCGGCGCCGACCACGATGCGTTGCGGATCAATGCTCGGCCGCTTGGCGGTGTGCTGGATCAGCTCGATATAGCCGATCATCACTTGCAACAGATTGTTGAAATCGTGGGCGATGCCACCGGTCAACTGGCCCAGCGCTTCCATGTTCTCGCTGTAACGCAAACCATCCTCGGCGTCACGGCGGCGGCTGACGTCCATTTGCGAGGCGAAGAAATACACCAGTTGCCCGCGCTCGTTGAATAGTGGCGCGATAAACAGCTCGTTCCAGAACGATGAACCGTCCTTGCGATAGTTGAGTACCTCCACGCAGGTTTCGTGTTGATGTTTGAGCGCTTGCTTGACCTGTTGCAAGACGGAACGATCAGTCTGCTCGCCTTGCAGAAACCTGCAGTTGCGCCCGAGCACCTCTTCCAGCTCGTAGCCGCTGAGTTCAAGAAACGCATTGTTGGCAAAAATGATGGGATCGTCGGGCTGCGCTGGATCGGTGACAATCATGGCCATGCGGCTGACCTGCACCGCCGCGAAAAACACATCTTTGCGTTCTTGCGAAAGGGTCGCCGCATCGGCGCGGTCGACGATCGGCCTGGATTTTCTGGGCAAGTTGACCTCCGCTAAGTGACTCCGTTTCGCTGTGACCATCATCAGCGAGCGAAGTGCCAAGGCCGGACACCGCAACGGCGGGTGTCCGATGAATCGCCCCGGTACTTCGATGGATCCGAATCGCCTCGCTGATTGTCGAAAGCTCACCGAGAACTGCACGCAAGATCTGAAATCCGATCCGCCAGGGAGAACCACCGTGGATTTGTTGTTTCTGGGCACGTCTGCCGGCGTGCCGACCCGCCAGCGCAACGTCAGCGCAACAGCATTGATCGCCTCTGCCGGCAAGGGCTGGTACCTGATCGATTGCGGTGAAGGCACCCAGCATCAGGTGCTGCGCACGCCGCTGTCACTGAGTGAATTGCGGGCGATTTTCATCACTCATGTGCACGCCGATCACTGCCTGGGCTTGCCGGGTCTGCTGGCGAGCACCGGCATGTCCGGACGCACGCGGCCGCTGGACATTATTCTGCCGGCGGCGCTGCAGCCGTGGCTGAGAATGAGCCTTGAGGTGACGCAATCGCATCTGCCCTTCGAGATCAACCTGCACGCTGTGGAAACGCTTACCGAATGGCGCAACCTCAACGTTCAGGTGCAGACCGTCGAGCTTTCCCACCGCGTGCCGTGTCACGGTTATGTATTTACCGAGTCCGATCCGGAACCGCGTCTGGACGTGGGGCGCCTGGATGCCGAGGGCATCGAACGCGGCCCGCTCTGGGGTCAGTTGGCCCATGGTCAGGACGTGGAGGTTGACGGGCGGATGCTGCACGCTCGCGACTATCTGCTGAGCGCGCGACCTGATCGGCGCATCATCGTCTGCGGCGACAACGATCGGCCGGCGCTGCTGGCAGAAGTGGCGCAATCGGCGGATGTGCTGGTGCATGAAGCGACATTCGTGCAGGCAGCAATCGACCGCGCTCGTGCCAGTTACGGCCACAGTAGCGCCGCCGCTGTCGCCGGTTTCGCCGAATCCGCCGGGGTGCGCAATCTGGTGCTGACGCACTTCAGCGCACGCTATCAGACCAACCCGGCGCTGAGTCCGTCGATTGAGGATGTGCGCAGTGAAGCGGCGGCGCTGTATAACGGCCAACTGATTCTGGCGCGGGATCTGCAGCGCTATCACTTGGATCGGCTGGGTCATTTGCAACCAGTGGAGATCGAGCGCAAGCCGCTGCAGGTCGCACCGTAATTTGATAGCGCGTCCGCCCGTCTGGCAGGCGGACGCCGGTGGCAAGGGTTACTTCTTGGCTTCTTTGTCCGGATCCGCCGAGCGTTCGAGAAACGCGTCGGTCAGTTGCGGCAAATGCTTGAGCAGCCATTCAGCCATGGCCACTTCCTGCGGCAGAATCTGTTCGCAGGCCTTCTGCGTCTGCGTGTCCCCCGCCGCTTTCGCCGCTGCGATCAGCACGGTATAGCTGGCGACCTCCATGTTCTCGAAAACGTAGCCGGCCATGGCGCCCTTGATCACTTCATCGCTCATCAAGGAGCCGCCAACAGCCTGACCGAACGCCATCAACTTGCCGCCCAGGTCTTTCATCGTCGAGGATTCACCGCCCAGACGTTGCAGGCATTCGTCGATGAGTTTCTGCTGGCCGAGGGTTTCTTCGATGTGCTGATCGATGCGCGCCTTGAGCTGCGGGTAATGTTCCAGACGCTTGGATTGTGCCTTGAGCATTTGCTCGGCCTGTTGCTCCATGGCATGGGCATCACGCAGCCAGTCGAGCAGGTTTTCCTGTGGAGTAGCCATTGTCGAGTCCTCTTCTTGATGATTTCCCAGTGATCAACCGGGGCGCGCCGCCTGATGTCTGGCGCGCCCCACGTGCCTTACAAACCAGGCTTGGCCTGCGCGCCGGCGCCCAGATCCGCACCGGTGACCGGCTCGCTGTTGGGGTCGGACATGGTGCGCATTTTCATGTTTTCCAGCAGCGCTTCGTCGGCGCTGTCCAGTTGCACGGTGGCCAGGCCATCGCCGCCGTCGACCCCTGGCGTCGGGGTTTCGACGAACTCCCAATCGTCGCCCTGATTCCACGGGCCGCGCATGCTTTCGGTGCCTTGCGACATGTTGAAGTAGACGTTGGTGAACTCAGGCATGCCGGGCAACTTGCCTTGCGGGAAGTTTGGCTGAATCGAATGCAGGGCTTTTTCGAACGACAACTGGTGGGCGATCTCACGGGTCATCAGAAAGCCCAGAGCTTCTTTCACGCCGGGGTCATCGGTCACGTTCATCAAGCGCTCATAAACAATCTTCGCCCGTGCCTCAGCAGCAATGTTGGAACGCATGTCGGCGGTCGGCTCACCGATGGTATCGACGTACGCCGCCGTCCATGGCACACCGGCAGAGTTGGTCAGCGGCGAACCGGCACCGTAGAGCAGGCTGGTGATGTGCGAGTCATTGCCGTTGCCATTGAGCGAGCGATACAGCTCGCCCTCCTGCTCGACGCCTTCGGCCATCCGGCCTTTCGCGCCCTTGTTGAGCATGACGATGATCGAGCCAATGATTTCCAGGTGGCTGAGTTCTTCAGTTGCAATGTCCATCAGCAGGTCCTTGCGTCCCGGATCGTCCTCGGCCAGGGCTTGAGTGAAATAGCGCGAAGCCGCCGCCAGTTCACCTTGCGCGCCGCCAAACTGCTCGAGCAACAGATTGGCCAACCCCGGATTGGGCTGGGCGACACGAACGGTGTATTGAAGTCGCTTGTTATGTAGAAACATGACAAATCTCCTCAGTCGGGTAAGCGTGGCAAGTTCTGGGTAAAAGTTTGCCTACCCTTTTGTGAAGCATTGTCTTTGCGGAAATTTCAAAAAATTTGCGGCGACAGGACAAATGGTTTGAACCGCGCCAACACGCGAAACGGGGCTATACCGCTGAGGATATTCGCACTGGAATGACCGGAACTTATTGCCGGAATCGAGTCTCCAGCGCGCGATTCGATTTCCGGCGCCGCGACCACTAACGCAGCAAATGCACCACCAGCCCAACCAACGCACAGCCCAGCAACACCTGAATCACTCCGCGTTTGAAGCGAAACAGCGCAACGGCTGCCGCAATGGCGATCAATGCCGAGGGCCAATCCAGGCTGCCGCTGAAGCCTTGCGGCCAGAGCACGTGGTAGCCGAAGAAACACGCCAGATTGAGAATCACGCCGACTACCGCTGCGGTGATCGCGGTCAGTGGGGCGGTGAATTTGAGTTCGTCGTGCGTCGACTCCACCAGCGGGCCGCCGGCGAGGATGAACAGGAATGAGGGCAGAAAGGTAAACCACGTCACCAGCGCGGCGGCGACCGCTCCGGCGAGGAACACCTGATCGGCGCCGAACACCTGCGTCACATAAGCCCCGACAAAACCGACAAACGCCACCACCATGATCAGCGGCCCGGGCGTGGTTTCGCCCAGCGCCAAGCCGTCGATCATCTGGGTCGGGGTCAGCCAGCCGTAGTGACCGACCGCACCTTGATAGACATAGGGCAGCACCGCATAAGCTCCACCGAAGGTGAGCAGCGCTGCCTTGGTGAAGAACCAGCTCATCTGCGTCAGTGTGCCCTGCCAGCCGAATAGCGCGGTCAATACTCCCATCGGCAACGCCCAAAGCGCGGCGCCAATCACGGCGAGCGTGGCCAGTTTCGTCCAGCTGAAACGGGCATGGGCCGGGGTTGGCGTATCGTCGTCGATCAACGCCGCGCCGAAAGACTTCTTCGCTGCGCTATGCCCGCCGGCCCTGAATTTCTCCGGCGCCAGGCGACCGCCGAAATAGCCAATCACCGCCGCGCCCAGCACGATCAACGGGAACGGCACATTGAACGCAAAAATCGCGGTAAACGACGCCGCCGCAATCGCCCACAGCCAATTGTTCTTCAGCGCCCGCGAACCGATGCGATGCGCCGCCTGCACGACGATGGCCGTCACCGCAGGCTTGATCCCGTAAAACAGCCCCGCCACCACCGGCACTTCACCGAAGGCGATATAGAGCCACGACAGGAAAATCAGGATGAACAGCGACGGCAACACGAACAACGCCCCGGCCACAATCCCGCCCCAGCTCCGATGCATCAGCCAGCCAATGTAAGTCGCCAACTGCTGCGCCTCAGGCCCGGGCAGCAACATGCAATAGTTCAAGGCATGCAGAAAACGCCGCTCGGAAATCCAGCGCCGCCGCTCGACCAACTCCTGGTGCATGATCGAAATCTGCCCGGCCGGCCCGCCGAAACTGATAAAGCCCAGCTTCAACCAGAACCAGAACGCCTCGCGCAGACTCACGGCCTGCGGCCTAACGTCGTCATCACCCGCCAACGGCTGAACTTCACTCGTCGAGCTGTTCCTTTTATGCAGTCGGCAGGTTGTACCCGAAAAGCGCAACGAACAAAACGCCAGAAACGAAAAAGCCCCCGCAATCATCAATGATTGCGGGGGCTTCGTCTTGTTCAATAATGGCGGAGAGATAGGGATTCGAACCCTAGGTACCGGTGAAGGTACAACGGATTTCGAATCCGTCCCATTCGGCCACTCTGGCATCTCTCCAACGGCGCGCATCATAACAACACTTTCGTTGGTTGCGAACCCCCCAAACGAAATTTTTTCCGTGCTATCAGATGCTTGCGTCGATTAAAGCGGTACGCCCAGACGAGCGGCGACTTCTTCGTAGGCTTCGATGACGTCGCCGAGGCCCTGGCGGAAGCGGTCCTTGTCCATCTTCTTCTTGGTGTCCTTGTCCCACAGACGGCAGCCGTCCGGGCTGAACTCGTCGCCGAGGACGATGGAACCGTCGCTGAACACGCCGAACTCAAGCTTGAAGTCGACCAGCAGCAGGCCGGCGTCGTCGAACAGTTTGCTCAGGACTTCATTGACCTTGAGCGACAGTTCCTTCATGCGCGCCAGTTGCTCGGCGGTGCCCCAACCGAACGCTACGACGTGGGATTCGTTGATGAACGGGTCGCCCTTGGCGTCGTCCTTCAAGAACAGTTCGAAGGTGTACGGGTTGAGCTTCATGCCCTCCTCGACGCCCAGACGCTTGACCAGGCTGCCGGCGGCGTAGTTACGCACGACGCATTCCACCGGGATCATGTCGAGCTTCTTCACCAGGCATTCGTTGTCGCCCAGCAGTTTGTCGAACTGGGTCGGCACGCCGGCCGCTTCGAGTTTCTGCATGATGAAGGCGTTGAACTTGTTGTTCACCATACCTTTGCGATCAAGCTGTTCGATGCGCTTGCCGTCGAACGCCGAAGTGTCGTTGCGAAACAGCAGGATCAAGCGGTCAGCGTCGTCGGTCTTGTAAACCGATTTGGCTTTGCCGCGGTAGAGTTCTTCACGTTTTTCCATGATGGGCTCCGCTTGCTAAGTAGGTGGGCTAGGCGATGTGGCGCCAGTCGAGCCCTGAATCTTGATCGGCCAGTTGCAGCCAGTCCGGGTCGCACCCGAGGGTGTCGACAAAACATTGCCGGGCCAGCTGCGGCAGGTTGTTCTTGCTGCTCAGATGGGCCAGGACCAGGTGTTGCAAACCCTGCCAGCCCAACTCGGCCACCAGGAATGCCGCCTGATGGTTGTTCAGATGTCCGCGTTCGCCGCCCACCCGTTGCTTGAGGAAGTACGGGTAATGACCACGGGCCAGCATGTCGCGGCAATGGTTGGACTCGATCATCAATGCATCGAGGTCCCGATAGCCATCCAGCACCCGCTCGCAGAACGACCCCAGGTCGGTCAGCAGGCCGAAGCGCCGCTGTTCCTGATCGCTGAAGACGTACTGGGTCGGCTCCTGCGCGTCATGGGCCACGGCAATGACCCCGACGTTCAGTGCGCCGATCTGCAGTTGCTCGCCGCCGGCCAGAAAACCTGCCGGTTCAAGCGGTTTGCGCATCCCGCGCAACGTGCCGCGACTGAGGTAGACCGGCAGATTGTAGCGCCGAGACAGCAAACCCACGCCATGCACGTGGTCGGCATGTTCGTGGGTCACGAGTATCGCGCTCAGTTGCGCCGGGTGCACGCCCAGGCGCAACAGACGTCTTTCGGTTTCCCGCAGGGAAAAACCACAATCCACCAGCACGTACGTATCAGCACTGGCGATCAGCGTGCCGTTCCCTTGGCTACCGCTGCCGAGAACGGCAAAACGCATATCGGATCAGCCCAGGTTGTCCTGAATCACGCTCAACACTTTACGCGCGACATCGGCCGGCGCGACGGTGTTGATGTTCTTTTCGACGGTGACCTGGATGTTCTCGCCCACCTTGCTCAGGCGAACCTGATAACGCTCGGCGCGGGCTTCGACTTCTTCCTTGCTCGGCGCACTGCCGAACAGGCTGCTGAAGAAGCCAGGCTTGTCGTCTTTCTTCTCGGCTTTTTCGGCCAGGTTGATGTAGTACAGGCCCAGGCTGCGGTTGATGTCTTCAACGCGCCATTCGCCCTGTTCCAGCGCACGGCCGACGCTCGACCAGGCGCGGTCCAGATCGGTACCGACGTTCAACACCGGGTTGCCGCTGCCGTCTTCGTTCAGGCTGACACGGCTCGGCGCATCGAAATCACGCGAGGCCAGCATCGACACCGAACCGCCCTTCTCGGAGGTGCGGCTCATGCTCGCGAGCATGTCGTCGACCAGCGCAGCGTCCAGGCCAGTGTTGACCGAACGGTTGGTGAAAGCCACGTCGGCCGTGCTGCCGGCAGGACGCTCGGCGCTGACCACGTAGATCTCACTGGTGTTGCGCTGCACACCCGGCTCGATGCGCACACGCACGCGGGTTTCGCTGTCGCTGGCGATACCGGCCGCACTCAGGCGCTTGGCCATCGACGCGGACAACTCGTCGGAGTGCTGCCAGGTGGTGGTGAACTCACCGGTCTGCGGACGCTGTTCATCCAGACGGAAACCGTTGTCCTGGAAGAACTGCAGCGCCACTGGCCAGACTTCGGCCGGCGGGTGCTGAGCCACGACCCAACGCGAATCACCGCTCTTCTGCAGCGAGTAATCAGTTGCGTCGGCAACCGCCGAAAGCGGCTGAGGACGCGGCACGACGTATTCGCCCGTCGCGGTGTCATCGGCCACGTTGCGCGGGATCGGCAACAGCGGATCGAGGCGCTTGGCAGTGCTCACATCCGGTGGCAATTGCATCGGTGCAGTCTGTTGCGCTTGCAGGTAATCGCTTCCACGGTCGCGGAAATAACCTTCCGGCCCCCAGACCCATCCGCAGCCACTGGTGCTGGAGATAATCAAGGCAAGTGCGGAAAGTCCGGCCATTCGCTTCATGCGTTGTACTTCCTCAATTAAACCAGGACGTTGCACTGGCGCAGGGCCGAGCGCAGCGTTTCATGACAAGGGGTGCTCAGCCAGGTCAGTGGCAGGCGGATGCCTTCGTGCATCAGGCCCATTTCGACCAAAGCCCACTTCACCGGAATCGGGTTGGCTTCGATGAACAGGTCCTTGTGCAGCGGCATCAGTTTTTCGTTGATTGCGCGTGCGGTATCGGCGTCGCCCTTGAGCGCGGCCTCGCACAGGTCAGCCATTTCGCGCGGGGCGACGTTGGCGGTGACCGAAATGTTGCCTTTGCCGCCCAGCAGGATCAGCTCGACAGCGGTCGGATCATCGCCGGACAGCACGATGAAATCCTTGCTCACGCCATCGATGATCGCTTTGGCGCGCTTGAGGTCGCCGGTGGCTTCCTTGATGCCGATGATGTTCGGCACGGTGGACAGGCGAATCACCGTCTCGGCCTGCATGTCGCAGGAGGTGCGGCCGGGAACGTTGTAGAGAATCTGCGGAATGTCGACCGCTTCAGCGATGTGCTTGAAGTGCTGGTACAGGCCTTCCTGGGTCGGCTTGTTGTAATAAGGAACCACCAGCAGGCAGGCATCGGCGCCGGCGGCCTTGGCGTTGCGGGTCAGCTCGACGGCTTCGCGGGTCGAGTTGGCGCCGGTGCCGGCGATGACCGGAATGCGCCCGGCAACCTGTTTGACCACGGCTTTGATGACGGCGATGTGCTCTTCTACATCAAGGGTGGCCGACTCGCCGGTAGTACCGACGGCGACGATGGCATGGGTGCCGTTCTTGAGGTGGAAGTCCACGAGTTTGCTGAGGCTGTCCCAGTCAAGACGCCCTTGTGCATCCATGGGAGTGACCAGTGCCACCATACTGCCCGCAATCATGAAACCGCTCCTGCCGGAAAAAGAGAGCGGTAATGGTACTGGCGCCAAGATGCTTGCACAAGCGAAGTACTGCGCCGCCGCCATTCCCCTTGGCGCCGCTTTTCGCTACCCTTCAGACTTTGATCGGTACAGATCAGCTTGTACGCCGGGTTTCAGCCTCCCCTTTCGGCCTCCCAGGCCCCGTTCCTGCGTCGCATCGACGCGCTCCTGCACAGTGGAGCGAGCCGCGAACGCTGTACGGAGCTCTTTATACGGACAGCCAGAACAGGCACTCCCGGCCGCCAACGCCCGTCAACCTACCGACCGCTCATCGCTTTAGGAATGCTGCATGTCCACCCCCACAGTTCGCGAACAATTCCTTGTCATCAGTGCCCTCGGCGCCAACCCCATGGAGCTGACCAACGTCCTGTGCCGCGCCAGCCATGAAAACCGCTGCGCCGTCGTCACCTCTCGCCTGACCCGCCACGGCGAGTGCAGCGCCCTGGTGCTGGAAATTTCCGGCAGCTGGGACGCCCTCGCGCGCCTCGAAGGCAGCCTGCCATTGCTGGCCAAGCGTCACGCTTTCACCGTCAACGTGGTGCGCAGCGCCGCTCTGGAAAATCGTCCGCAAGCGCTGCCTTACGTGGCTTACGTCAGCTCGGCGTATCGCCCGGACATTATCAATGAGCTGTGCCAGTTCTTCATGGACCACAACGTCGAGCTGGAAAACCTCACCTGCGACACCTATCAGGCGCCACAGACCGGCGGCACCATGCTCAACGCCACGTTCACCGTGACCCTGCCGGCCAACACCCAGATCAGCTGGCTGCGCGATCAGTTCCTCGATTTCGCCGACGCGATGAATCTGGATGCCCTGATCGAGCCTTGGCGCCCACAAAACCCAATGTAAGGAAGCTTTCATGGCCGTAGTCATCGACCAACCGGTTGCGGATTTCACCGCGCCTGCGACCAGCGGGCAGACCGTCAGCCTGTCCGAACTCAAGGGCAAGCAAGTGGTGATCTACTTCTACCCGAAGGACAGCACCCCGGGCTGCACCACTCAGGGCCAGGGCTTTCGCGATCAATATGCGGCTTTCAAGGCTGCCAACACCGAAGTCTTCGGCATTTCCCGCGACAGTTTGAGGTCGCACGAAAACTTCAAAGGCAAACAGGAATTCCCCTTCGAACTGATCAGTGACAAGGACGAAGCGGTTTGCCAGTTGTTCGACGTGATCAAGCTGAAAAAGCTGTATGGCAAGGAATACCTGGGCGTTGATCGCAGCACTTTCCTGATTGATAAGGACGGTGTGCTGCGTCAGGAATGGCGTGGCGTGAAAGTGCCGGGGCATGTTGATGCCGTGCTGGCGGCGGCTGAGGCTCTGAATAAAGCCTGATGTTTTTGCTGCGTCGTCACCGACGCTATCGCTGGCAAGCCAGCTCCCACAGGGTTCAGCACATACAAAACCTGTGGGAGCTGGCTTGCCAGCGATGAGGCCAAAAGCCTCACCCCGATCTAAAGCAACGGCGCCACCACCGGCTCCTTGCGCGGCCACGCATCCAGCACAGCCTTGAACAGCGTCGCCAGCGGGATCGCAAAGAACACACCCCAGAATCCCCACAACCCGCCAAACAACAGCACCGCGCAGATGATTGCCACCGGATGCAGATTCACTGCTTCCGAAAACAGCAACGGCACCAGCACGTTGCCGTCCAGCGTCTGAATGATGCCGTAAACCGCCATCAGGTAGATGAACTGATCGCTCCAGCCCCACTGGAACAGCGCAATCAGCAGCACCGGCACGGTCACCACTACCGCACCGACATACGGCACCACCACCGACAAACCGACCAGCAAAGCCAGCAGCGCCGCGTAGTTCAGGCCCAGCGCGATGAAGGCGATGTAGGTCACGCCGCCGCAAATCACGATCTCGATGCCTTTGCCACGTATGTAATTGGCGATCTGCCGGTTCATTTCCTGGGCGACGCGGGTGATCAGCGCGCGCTCGCGAGGCAGATAGCCGCGCACCCACTCGCCGATCATCGCCCGATCCTTGAGGAAGAAGAACACCAGAATCGGTACCAACACCAGATAGATCATGATGTTCACCAGCAGTGGCAAACTCGACAACGAGAAAGTCAGTGCCCACTGACCGAACTTGCCAATCTCGCCCCGCGCCGCTTCGATCGCTTGCAGGACTTGCTCGTCAGACACCAGATGCGGATAGCGCTCGGGCAATAGAAGCAGCAGCGATTGCCACTTGGCGAGCATGCCCGGCAACTCGTTGAACAGCGTGATCAACTGATGCCACAGCAATGGCAGCACCACGACGATAAACAGCATCAGCGCGCCCATGAACAGCGCAAACACCAGCCCCACGGCCACCCCGCCGGGCACACGCAGCCGCTCGAGCGTCACCACCAGGCCCTGCATCAGATACGCCAGCACCATCCCGGCCAAAACCGGCGCAAGCATGCCGCCGAGGGTAAGCACGGCGGTGAAGGCGAGAAACAGCAGCACTGCCAGCACCACCGCTTCCTCATCGGAGAAGTAGCGCTGAATCCAGTCGCGTAACACTTTGAACATCAATAATCCCTTCGATTTTAGGCGCGGCGCTTCAGGCTTTTTTCAACCAGTAACGGTAGACGCCAGCCTCGTCTTCTTCGCGCAACAGCGCATGACCGGCGAGTTTGGCAAAGGTACGGAAATCGCGTTGCGAGCCGGCATCGGTAGCGATCACCTTGAGCACAGCGCCACTTTGCAGTTTGTTGAGTTCCATTTTTGCCTTGAGCAACGGCAACGGACAGTTCAGGCCACTGGCGTCCAGTTCCACGTCATGGGCTACAGCGTCAGTCATTGCGTCACTCCGGTTCGGGTTGTCGAGCTGCCTAGAATATCTGGTCGCAGCTTCGGTGTCCGGCTACAGTAAGGTCTTTGTCCTCCAAGGCTTTGTGCATGACTTTTCTGCGCCCTACCCTGCTGACGCTCGCTTGCCTGCTCGCCTCACCAGGCTTTGCCGACGATCTGCCGTCACTCGGCGACGCCAGCTCTGCCATTGTCTCGCCGCAACAGGAATATCAGCTCGGCCGCGCCTGGCTGGCCATGCTGCGCAGTCAGGTTTCCCAGCTCAACGATCCGCAGCTCAAGGATTACGTCGAATCCAGCGTCTACAAGCTGGTCGAGACCAGCCAGGTCTCCGACCGACGCCTGGAATTCATCCTGATCAACAGCCCACAACTCAACGCCTTCGCAGCGCCGGGCGGCGTGGTCGGGGTCAACGGCGGCCTGTTCCTCAACGCCCAGACCGAAGGTGAATACGCCTCGGTGCTCGCTCACGAACTGGCGCACTTGTCGCAACGTCACTTCGCTCGAGGCGTCGAAGCCTCACAAAGAATGCAGGTGCCGATGATGGCCGCGTTGCTGGCGGGTATCGTCATCGCGGCGGCAGGCGGCGGTGATGCTGGCATCGCCACCATCGCTGGCACCCAGGCTGCGGCGTTGCAGGAACAACGGCGCTTCTCGCGGCAGAATGAACAGGAAGCGGACCGCATCGGCATCCTCAACCTGGAAAAGGCCGGTTACGATCCGCGCTCGATGCCGACCATGTTCGAGCGCCTAATGCGCCAGTACCGCTTTGACGCCAAGCCGCCGGAATTCCTCCTGACTCACCCGGTTACCGAATCGCGTATCGCCGACACCCGCAACCGCGCCGAGCAGGCGAAACCGGGCGGCATCGAAGACAGCATGCGCTACCAGTTGATTCGCGCGCGGGTGCAGTTGATCTACGAAGAAACCCCGGGGCTGGGCGCCAAGCGTTTCCGCGCCCTGCTCGATGAGAACCCGAAAAACGATGTGGCGCGTTACGGCCTCGCCATCGCGCAGATCAAGGGCGGCCAGCTCAACGAAGCGCGAGAGAACCTCAAGCAATTGTTGGCCAAGTCGCCGAACGAGATCATCTACAACCTCGCGCAGGTCGATCTGGACATCACCAACAATCGTCTGCCTGATGCGCAGTCACGGGTCGACCGCATGCTTACGCAGTTCCCGGGTAACTACCCGCTGAATCAGGTGCGCGTCGATCTGCTGTTGAAACAGAATCGCGCCGCCGATGCCGAGAAGGCTCTCGACAGCCTGCTCAAGTCACGCCCGGATGATCCGGACGTCTGGTATCAGGTTGCTGAAACCCGCGGCTTGTCGGGCAACATCATCGGCCTGCATCAGGCGCGCGCCGAGTATTTTGCACTGGTCGGCGATTACCGCCAGGCCATCCAGCAGTTGGACTTCGCCAAGCGCAAGGCGGGCAACAACTTCCCGCTGTCCTCGCGCATCGATGCCCGCCAGCGCGAGCTGATGGAGCAGGAGCGCATGGTCAAGGACATGATGGGCTGAGTCTTTCCCGACAAAGACAAAAGCTGCAGACACAAAAAAACCGCCTCTTTCGAGGCGGTTTCTTTTTACCTGCCTGCTGGCTTATTCAGCCAGTTTGAAGGTGATGAAGCTGGCACGGCCCTGACGCAGCACGCGCATCGACACCGAACGGTTCTTCGGCAACGCCTTGGCGATGTCGGTGAACTCCTTGGCCGAGCCGATGGCTTGATTGTTCAGGTGGGTGATCACGTCACCCGGTTGCAGACCGATCAGGGCCGCAGGACCGTCCTGCACTTCCTTGATCACCACGCCACCTTTGAGGTCGTAGGTTTTCTTCTGCTCGGCGGTCAATTCACCGACCGCAACACCGAGGCGGTTGCTGCTGCTTTCAGCGCCGGATTTCGGCAGACCTGCCAGCTCCTTGTCCTCGTCCGGGATTGCGCCGACGGTCAACTCGACGTTCTTGCGCTTGCCTTCACGAATCACTTCCAGATTGGCTTTGGCGCCAGCCTTCAGCGCGCCGACCAGATGCGGCAGATCGGCGGACATGACGATCGGCTGACCGTTCATGCTCAGGATCACGTCGCCAACCTGCAGGCCGCCCTTGGCCGCAGGGCCGTCATCCTGGATCTGTGCAACGAGAGCGCCGGCCGGCTTGTCCAGACCGAATGACTCGGCCAGATCCTTGTTCACTTCCTGAATGACCACGCCCAGCCAGCCGCGGCTGACTTTGCCACCGCTTTTGAGCTGATTGGAAACGTCCATCGCCACGTCGATCGGAATGGCGAACGACACGCCCATGAAGCCACCGGAGCGGGTGTAGATCTGCGAGTTGATGCCGACCACTTCACCGTTCAGGTTGAACAGCGGGCCACCGGAGTTGCCCGGGTTGATCGGCACGTCGGTCTGAATGAACGGCACATAGTTTTCGTTTGGCAGGCTCCGACCGACGGCGCTGACGATGCCTTGGGTCACGGTGTGGTCAAAGCCGAATGGCGAACCGATCGCCACGACCCACTGGCCGGCCTTCAGGTCCTGGGATTTGCCGAGCTTGAGCACCGGCAGATCCTTGCCTTCGATTTTCAGCAACGCCACGTCAGAGCGGGGGTCGGTGCCGACCAGCTTGGCTTTCATCTCACTGCGGTCAGCCAGACGGACGAGGATTTCGTCAGCATCGGCGATCACGTGATTGTTGGTGAGGATGTAGCCATCCGGCGAAATGATGAAACCCGAGCCCAGCGATTGCGCTTCACGCTGGCGGCCATCGCCACGTGGCGAGCGCTGCTGAGGCGGCATGCCGCGCTCGAAGAATTCGCGCAGCATCGGTGGCAGGCCTTCCAGATCCGGCATCTGCTGGTTGACCCGACGGTCCGGCAGTTTCTGCGTGGTACTGATGTTCACCACCGCTGGCGACGCTTGTTCGACCAACTGGGTGAAATCAGGCAGATCGGCCGCTTGCGCAGCAGGCACCGCCTGACCGAGCAACAGCACGGTGGCGAAGATGGAAAGGTAAGACTTCAAACTTGGTATCGACATACAGCTCCCGTTACGACGAGCAGGGTTAAGCGATATGGAGCAAAGGAACACCGGAAACCACAGACCGGCATTTTTGTTCCGGGAACAACAAACAAGGCCAGAGCCGTGAGGCTCTGACCTATAAAAAATTTTCAGGGGTTTTGCAAATGAAAATGCTCAGCAAACATTTCGACGTCTCGACGACGAAGTAGAAATGACTGAAATCAGCTCACTGCTTGCTGGTCGCAGCGCCATCGTTGTTACGCATCGATAGAGCAATTCGTTCGGCGGTGCCAATCGGGATTTCGCCAACCACCGTGACCATCATTTCACCCTGCGGCGTGGTCAGGCGACGGGATACCGCGACGGTCGGGCCCAACTGGGTACGGGTATCGGTAACGGTTGCACCGTTCAACGGTTCAAGGAACACCGAGAAACGCGCCAGACCATCGTCATACATCAGACTGCTGACCTGAGTCTTGGTCTGCGCATCCTTGTGCGAACTGCTGCTGGTCAGCTCAAAGCCTGGCGGGAGCCAGTCCGAACGCCAGTTTTGCACGGTTTTCGCTGCAGAAGCCTTGTCGCTTGCAATGTTGATCGGCTTGCAATCCGGGTCCGCCAACAAGTCCTTGTCCGACGGGATTTCATCCGTATCGAGGCTTGTGAACTGGAAACGCTCGAGCAACTGCCCTTTGTCGTTCAACAGCAACGACTTGAGCGGCAGCCCGGTTTTCTTGTCCAGATGCAACTCGAAACCATAACGGTGCTGATCACGAGGCGTCAGCGACACGATCACTGCATCACGGCCGGCCACGCGCGACTTGCCAATGACGGCAAGGTCATACCAATTCTTCAGCTTTTTGGGATCCAGCGCACGGGCGGCAGCATTGGGTGAATCACCCAATCCCGCAATCAGGGTGCCGCTGACGCATTGAGTACGTCCATCAATGCGCACGACTTCCTGAGCCGAGCCGTCGAGCTGTAATAACCTCTCGCGGACCTGGCCATTCTGGACGCGATGCCAGATATTGTGCGTGGAAAAACTGCCGTTGCGCTCGTAAACGAAAGTGCCGTGGAAGCTCTGCTGCTGCTCGGCCTGGCCCAGACGGGTCAACCAGTCCTGGGCCTCGTCAGCGTGGGCTGGAACTATGAACCAGCCACTGAGCAGAAGCGAAAGTAGAGGGATGGCGCGCATGATCCTCCTTAACGGTTTTCCAGGCTTGCGGCACGTGCGTATGGCAGCGCGCTTTCAGTTCCTTTGAGTGCAGCCTGCTGAGCGTGCTGACGCAGATAGCCTGGCAGACGCTGGTCATGCCAGCCTGGCTGACCTTGCAGAACGCCGTTAGCCATAGGACCAGTCGCTTCCGAGCTTTCGCTGTAACCAGCCAGAACTGCCGGACCTTTGACCTGTGGAGTGGCCAGAGTAGGCTGGTTCGACTGCTGGGCCAGTTCAACACCGGCGATTTCGTCCTGGTTGTACAGGCGAACACCGGCCAGAACGGCCACGGTTACCGAAGCGGCAACAGCGAGGCGACCCAGGTTACGCCATGGGCTGCGGGATACTTTGGCCGGAGCCGTTTCGTCTTCCAGCGCAGCGGACACTGCCGCAGCGATATCCAGACGCGGAAGCAGCAGATCCTTGTGCATGGCTGCCCGAGCGATCTGGTAACGAGCCCAGGTCTCACGGGTATCAACATCATCCAGTGCGCTGAGCACTCGACGCAATTCCAGTTCGTCCGCTTCGTTATCCATCACTGCGGACAGCGATTCCTGCAGGGCTTCACGACTCATGGCGTTCCTCTCTTGGCTGTCGCCGCTGTCTCAGTTTTCCTGCAACAACGGTTGCAGGGCTTTGTCGATGGCCTCCCGAGCGCGGAAAATCCGGGAGCGCACGGTACCCACCGGACACTGCATGACGCTCGCAATGTCCTCGTAACTCAGACCATCGAATTCACGTAAAGTTAAAGCCGTACGCAAATCCTCTGGCAGTTGCTGGATGGTTCGATGGACAGTGCCTTCGATCTCATCCCGCAGCAATGCACGTTCCGGTGATTCGAGATCCTTGAGGCCGTGATCGCCATCATAGAACTCCGCATCCTCTGAACTTACATCGCTATCCGGCGGCCGACGGCCGCGGGAAACCAGGTAGTTCTTTGCCGTGTTAATGGCAATACGGTACAGCCACGTATAAAACGCACTGTCACCGCGGAAATTTCCAAGTGCCCGATACGCCTTGATAAAGGCTTCCTGAGCAACGTCCTGGGCTTCATGGGTGTCGTGCACAAAACGCACGATCAACCCGAGAATTTTGTGCTGATATTTCAGCACCAGCAGATCGAAAGCTCGCTTGTCGCCACGCTGAACGCGTTCGACCAGCTGCTGATCCTCTTCCTGGGTTAGCATGAACACTCCTCGATAAGCCCGGAGGAGACTTGCATTACTAAACGACCAGACTTGCAAACATAGACTCGGGCTTTTCGCAAAAGTTCTCCCCCTCCAAGCAAGTTTCCTGCGGGCTCTGATTTGGCACGCACGAAAAACGCAGCGCGGGATAAACCGGCTGCGCGAATAATCTTGTTATCGGTTTCGCCGGCAGGAATCCAAACGCAGATTCCGCACTGAAGCCGACACTGTCCCTGGTTTCTGGCACCGTCTATTGATCTTGGGCCTTTGGCAAAAGTTCCAATTATTTATAGCCGTACCCACCTGACATTGCGCAACCCTGCTCGGAAAAGACTGTTTCAGCGCCGATACAGGTGTCATTTTTCAAAACCGATGAAAAAAACTTCCGACGAAGCACAGCGCTGTTTACTGCGCGGTAGTCTCACAATGCCATCTGGGCCCGGCTATTGTGCCGCCCAACCCCTCTATATACTAGTGGGCTGTGTGGCTGTCTTGACTCGCCGATCCAGCTGTCTTGCGCCAACCCCGACCCGGGTCGCTTTGAGCGGAATCCTGAAATGAGCCAACAGTTCCAACACGATGTTCTGGTGATTGGCAGCGGTGCTGCCGGTTTGACTCTCGCTTTGACCTTGCCCGGTCATCTGCGCATTGCCGTATTGAGCAAAGGCGATCTCGCCAACGGTTCGACCTTCTGGGCCCAGGGCGGCGTCGCTGCGGTGCTCGACGATACCGACACTGTCGAATCCCATGTCGACGACACCCTAAATGCGGGCGGTGGCTTGTGCCATGAAGACGCCGTACGCTTCACCGTCGAGCACAGCCGCGAAGCCATCCAATGGCTGATCGACCAAGGCGTGCCGTTCACCCGCGACGAACAGTCCGGCACTGAAGACGGTGGTTTCGAATTTCACCTGACCCGCGAGGGTGGCCACAGCCATCGACGGATCATCCATGCTGCCGACGCCACTGGCGCTGCGATCTTCAAGACCTTGCTGGCCCAGGCCAAAGAGCGCGATAACATCGAATTGCTGGAACAGCGCGTCGCCGTCGATTTGATCACCGAACGCCGCTTGGGCATGGAAGGCGATCGTTGCCTGGGCGCTTACGTGCTGAACCGCGCCACGGGCGAAGTCGACACCTACGGCGCACGTTTCGTGATTCTGGCCTCGGGCGGCGCAGCCAAGGTCTACCTTTATACCAGCAACCCCGACGGCGCCTGCGGTGACGGCATCGCCATGGCTTGGCGTTCCGGTTGCCGGGTGGCGAACCTGGAATTCAACCAGTTCCACCCGACCTGCCTGTATCACCCGCAAGCCAAGAGTTTCCTGATTACTGAAGCGTTGCGTGGCGAGGGCGCGCATTTGAAGCTGCCCAACGGCGAGCGCTTCATGTATCGCTTCGATAAACGCGCCGAGCTGGCGCCTCGTGACATTGTCGCGCGGGCCATCGACCATGAAATGAAGCGCCTGGGTGTCGACTGCGTATATCTCGACATCAGCCACAAGCCTGAATCGTTCGTAAAAACTCACTTCCCGACTGTTTATGAACGCTGCCTGGGCTTCGGCATCGACATCACCAAACAACCGATCCCCGTGGTCCCCGCCGCGCACTATACCTGTGGCGGCGTGATGGTCGATCAGCACGGTCGCACCGACGTGCCTGGCCTCTACGCCATCGGCGAAACCAGCTTCACCGGCCTGCACGGCGCCAATCGCATGGCCAGCAACTCACTTCTGGAATGCTTCGTTTATGCCCGTTCGGCAGCAGCGGACATTCTTGCGCAACTCGATGACGTCGCGGCACCAAGTGCCCTGCCCGTCTGGGATGCCAGCCAGGTCACCGACTCGGATGAAGACGTGATCATTGCGCACAACTGGGACGAATTGCGCCGATTCATGTGGGACTACGTCGGCATCGTGCGCACCAACAAGCGCCTGCAACGAGCGCAGCACCGGGTGCGTCTGCTGCTGGATGAGATCGATGAGTTTTACAGCAACTACAAAGTCAGCCGAGACCTGATCGAGTTGCGCAACCTGGCACAGGTTGCCGAATTGATGATCAGCTCAGCCATGGAACGCAAGGAAAGTCGCGGGCTGCATTACACCCTCGACTATCCGGATATGCTGCCCGAAGCGCTCGACACTATTCTGGTGCCGCCCACCTACGCCGGCTGAACTTGAGCCGCACTCGCAGGCGTCGGTGCAGATCCGCCGCCTGCGAGTCACGTGGCACGCAGATCGACCTGACCCGCCACTCTCCGCGAAGGCGAAAGCGCAGCACCACGATCAATGGCAGCGCCAGACTGTCCGGGCGCAATTGCACTGCTTGCCAGCCATCAGCCTGATTCCACACCTGCCAGCCATCGCCATCGCGCCGCAACCCGCAAAATGCTTGCGGATGGTTCAGCAGAATCTGCCGTGGCAGCACCCAAAAACCGTGCAGCGCACAGGCGCAAGCGCCGAGCAGACTGGCCCAGAGCGGAATCGACAGCAGACACAGCGAACCCATGGCGAACGCCTGGGCCAACAGATACGCCGCCAGCAACTGCCGTGAGGCATGCCAGCGGCATTCGAACGTATTACTTGGGCTGGACACGATCCAGAATCATCCGGACCATGCGTTGCAGCTCCGGATCTTCCGACTCGCTGCGCTCCATGAACCAGCCGAACATATCCTGATCCTCACAGGTCAGCAAACGCACGTACAGATCGCGATCCACTTGATTCAACGTCGCGTAAACCTCCTGCACGAACGGCACCAGCAGCACGTCAAGCTCAAGCATGCCGCGACGGCTGTGCCAAAAGAGGCGATTCAGTTCAACTTGTTCGACCATGGAGCCCTCCTCGAATTTGCCGGGCAGTATACAGCCCCGGCGCGGGCCGCACAGTCGGCTTTGGTCGGGGCCCCCTGATCCTTTATCAACTACCCATTTCAACCCTGCCCCCTTATGATGTGCCCCAGTCTATTTACCCTGCGATGACCCATGGCCGATTCTGCTTTTTTCTGCACCCTGTCTCATGAAGGCGTACTCGCGGTTCGCGGTGCGGACGCCGGAAAATTCCTGCAAGGCCAGTTGACCTGCAATATCAATTACCTGAGCGACACCCGCGCCAGCCTCGGCGCCCGCTGCACGCAGAAAGGCCGGATGCAGTCGAGCTTCCGCATCCTGCTTGAGGGCGACGGCGTGGTGATGGCGATGGCCAGCGAGCTGCTCGAGCCGCAACTGGCCGACCTGAAAAAGTACGCAGTGTTCTCCAAATCGAAACTGACCGATGAAAGCGCCGCCTGGGTGCGCTTCGGTCTGGCACATGGCGATGCAGCCCTGACCAGCCTCGGTCTGGCACTGCCCACCGAAACCGACAGCGTTGTGCGCCATGAAGGCTTGATCGCAATTCGCGTTTCGCCCGAGCGCGCCGAACTCTGGGTGCCTGCCGCTCAGGCGCCAAACATTCATAGCCAACTGTCCGCCACGCTGGCTGAGGGCGAACTGAATCAATGGCTGCTGGGCCAGATCCGCGCCGGTATCGGCCAGGTCATGCCTTCCACTCGCGAACTGTTCATCCCGCAGATGCTCAATCTGCAGGCGGTCGGCGGGGTGAGCTTCAAGAAAGGTTGCTACACCGGCCAGGAAATCGTTGCGCGCATGCAGTACCTGGGCAAGCTCAAGCGGCGCCTGTACCGCCTGCGCCTCGACGCAGCCGAGTTGCCGGAGCCCGGCACTCAACTGTTCGCCCCCAGCCACAACAGCTCGATCGGCGAAGTGGTGCTGGCGGCCAATGCCGAGGGAAACATTGAACTCCTGGCCGTGTTGCAGGCCGAAGCTGCCGAAGCCGGTGATTTGCGTCTGGGCGCCCTCGAAGGCCCCGCGTTGCACGTGCTCGACCTGCCTTACGAACTGGATCGCGACCGCGAAATCCAGCGTTGATCGCAGCATTGTTGCAACACCCTAGAGAGTCCAAATGAGCGAACTGGCGGAAAAGGTCCAACAGGATTTGGTTGCGGCCATCGATAACGATGACCTGGTTCTGCCAACGTTGCCGGAAGTGGCCCTGCAGATTCGCAAGGCCGCCGAGGATCCGGAAATCAGCGTCAGCGATCTGAGCAAAGTCATCGGCCGCGACACCGCGCTGTCGGCGCGCCTGATCAAAGTGGTCAACAGTCCGCTGCTGCGCGCCGCGCAGGAAGTCACCGACCTGCACACCGCCATCACCCGTTTGGGCATCAACTACAGCAGCAACCTGGCGATCGGTCTGGTGATGGAGCAGATCTTCAATGCCCGCTCCGAGGTGGTCGAACAGAAGATGCGCGAAGTCTGGCGCAGCAGTCTGGAAATCGCAGGCGTCAGCTATGCGCTGTGTCGTCGCCACACCCAGCTCAAACCCGATCAGGCGGCACTCGGCGGGTTGGTGCATCAGATTGGCGTGCTGCCGATTCTGACTTACGCCGAAGACCACAATGAACTGCTCTCGGATGCGGTCAGCCTGACCCATGTGATCGAGCAGATTCACCCATTGCTCGGCGAGAAATTGCTGCGGGTGTGGGAGTTTCCCGAGCGCCTGGTGCATTTGCCGTTGCTGTATCAAGACTTCAGCCGCGACTCGACGCGCATCGATTACGTCGATGTCGTGCAGGTAGCCAATCTGTATTGCCGCAAGGACACCGACCATCCGTTTGCGCGGATTGACCCGTTTAGCGTGCCGGCGTTCAGAAAGCTCGGGATTGACCCGGAGAACAAACAGTTTTGCGCGGATCTGGAAGAATCGCGGTCGATGTTCTACTGACCTGTGGTGAGGGGATTTATCCCCGTTGGGTTGCGAAGCGACCCTGAACTCTGCGACCCGGTTTTTTCCAGACAGATTGTGATCGCTGAACCGCGACTGCTGCGCAGCCGAGCGGGGATAAATCCCCTCGCCACAAAAAACCTTGCCACAAAAGTACTACCCGGCAATAAAGCTGACCCGCACCTTCAACCCTGCCTGCTCGCCATCATGCAAGGTGATCTGCGCCAGATGCGCGCGACAGATCTCGCCGACAATCGCCAAGCCCAGACCTGAACCGGCAACCTGCTGATTGCGCCGATAAAACCGTTCGAACACTCGATCACGCTCGTGCAGCGGGATGCCCGGCCCGTCGTCCTCAACCTCAAGCACCGCCGGGGCCGTGACCCGCAGAATCACATTGCCGCCCGATGGCGTATGCGCCAGCGCGTTGTCGACCAGATTGCTCAGCAGCTCATTGAGCAGCGTCGGCTCACCGCGCAGCCACACCGGTTCATCCGCCTCCAGCGCCAACGCCACGCCGCGCTTGTGCGCCAAAGGCGCCATGGCCATGCCCAGCTCCCGCGCCAATTGGCTCAGATCGAGCAACTGCGCGCCGCCCTCGGCAATTGCCCGCGCACCGTTTTCGACCCGGGCCAGCGATAGCAGCTGATTGGCCAGATGGGTCAGGCGATCGGTGCTTTGCGCGGACGATTCAAGGGTGGTGCGCCAGGTCTCCGGCTCGTTCGAGCGCAGGCCCAGTTCCAGGCGTGCCTTGAGTGCGGCCAGCGGCGTACGCAACTCGTGAGCGGCATCGGCGATGAACTGCGCCTGCCGCTCGAACTGGCCGCGCAGACGCTCGGTGAAATGATTGAGCGCGCGGACCAAGGGTCCCAATTCATGCTGCACTTCCACCAGCGGCAGCGGCCGCAAGTCGTCGGGCTGGCGTTCCTCAACAGCGGTTCTTAACCGCTCCAGCGGCCGCAGCGCCGCACTCACCGCGAACCACACCAGCAGCAATGCACCGACGGCCAGCATGCCCAAGCGCAACAAGGTGTCAGCCGCCAGACTGCGCGCCATGCTGACCCGCGCTTCGTCGGTTTCAGCCACGCGGATTTCCGCCATGCCGTTCATGTTCGGCTCGCTTACCGCTTTGAGCAGGCTGACCACACGCACGTTCTGGCCGTTGTACTTCGCGTTGTAGAAGCGCGCGAGCGCCGGATAGCTGTCGGTACGCGGCGTGCCGGGCGGTGGCCCGGGGAGATTTTCGTAGCCGGAAATCAGCTTCTGGTGAATGTCGTTGACCTGGTAATAGATGCGCCCGGCGCTGTCGTAGGCGAAGGTATCAAGCGCCACGTAAGGCACGTCGGCGCTGAGGCTGCCATCACGCTGCGACAACCCGGCAGCGATGGTGCGTGCCGAGGCCAGCAGCGTGCGGTCATACGCGGTGTCGGCGGCTTCGCGTCCGTTCCAGTAAGCGCTCAAGCCGCTGGCGAGCATCAGCACCACCAGCAACCATCCAAGGTTCCACAGCAACCGCCAGCGCAGGCTGCTGGGCTTATGCATCGCGGCTTTCCAGCAGATAGCCGAGGCCACGGAAGGTGACGATGGCCACGGGCTGGCCATCGAGCTTCTTGCGCAAGCGGTGCACGTAAATTTCGATGGCGTCGGGGCTGGCTTCTTCGTCGAGGCCGAACACCTGCGCGGCCAGTTGCTCCTTGCTCATCACTCGCCCCGGCCGCGCGATCAACGCTTCGAGAACGGCCTGCTCGCGCGAGGTCAGGGTCAGCAGTTCGTCGCCGAGGGTGAAGCGCCGTGTATCGAGGTCGTAAGCCAGCACGCCACAGCGCTGCTGACGCTCGCCGCCCAGGACACTGCGGCGCAGCAGGGCTTTGACCCGCGCTTCCAGTTCCGTCAGTTCGAACGGCTTGGCCAGGTAGTCGTCAGCACCAAGATTGAGGCCATGCACGCGATCCTTGACGTCACTGCGCGCAGTCAACATCAACACCGGCAGGTTCTTGCCGCGAGCACGCAGCCGCGCCAGCACCTCGAAACCGTCCATGCGCGGCAGGCCGACATCGAGGATCGCCACGGCGTATTCCTCACTGCCCAGCGCCAGGTCGGCGGCCACGCCATCGTGCAACACATCCACGGTCAGACCGGTGCTCTTGAGCGCCTGAGCCACGCTTTCGGCCAGTTGCAAATGGTCTTCGACGAGCAGGACACGCATGGATTTGTACCTCGTTCAGGGTTGGCCGACGCCGCGCTTTGCCGCGGAGTTTACAGCCGCAACCGCCGCTGTGAAGCCCGAAAAACCGTGAAAGACAATTGAAAGGTTGTTGAAAGGTTAGCCGGTTAGAGTCGGCCCACGGACAGTTTCGACTGTCGCCGCTGCCGCCACACAGCGTAACGAAAAACGCCATGAAGCGTTTTCGACTCATAAGAACAATAACGGAGTACCCCAGCATGCCCTCCATGCGCACCGAGGCTGTAATGCCTGCTCGCCTTGCTCGATTCCACCGTTGCACCGTCGGCTTCTCGCCGCAGTCCTGTTTCCCCTCCGTTGTTTCAGTCGTTGCGCTCGCGCCGCGAGAAAACTGCGCCTGCCGCTAGGTTTTCGCGTTGCCCTTTGGTCATTCGGTCCATCCATAACAACAACTCCTCTGGAGACTCAAATGAACGTATCACTGCGTAAAGTTGCTCTCGCCGCTGGCGCGATGCTGTTTGCCGGCCAACTCATGGCCGAGCCCAAACGTCCGGAATGCATCGCCCCCGCCTCCCCCGGCGGTGGTTTCGACCTGACCTGCAAACTGGTGCAGAGCGCACTGGTCAACCAGAAGTTGCTGAGCAAGCCGATGCGCGTCACCTACATGCCCGGCGGTGTCGGCGCGGTGGCGTACAACGCGGTGGTCGCGCAACGTCCGGCGGATGCCGGCACGCTGGTCGCGTGGTCGAGCGGTTCGCTGTTGAACCTGGCCCAGGGCAAGTTCGGCCGCTTCGATGAAACCAACGTGCGCTGGCTCGCGGCCGTCGGCACCAGCTACGGTGCCATCGCAGTGAAAAGCGATTCGCCCTACAAGACCCTCGACGATCTCGTTCAGGCGTTGAAGAAAGATCCAGGCTCGGTGGTTATCGGCTCCGGCGGCACCGTCGGCAGCCAGGACTGGATGCAGACCGCATTGATTGCCAAGGCCGCCGGGATCAACCCGCGCGAGCTGCGTTATGTGGCACTCGAAGGCGGCGGTGAAATCGCCACGGCTCTGCTCGGCGGCCACATCCAGGTCGGCAGTACCGACATCTCCGACTCCATGCCGCACATCCAGAGCGGTGACATGCGCCTGCTCGCGGTGTTCTCGGACAAGCGTCTCGACGAACCGGAAATGAAGGACATCCCGACCGCTCGCGAGCAAGGCTACGACATCGTCTGGCCGGTGGTGCGCGGCTTCTACCTCGGGCCAAAAGTCAGCGACGAAGACTACGCCTGGTGGAAAGACTCCTTCGACAAACTGCTGGCTTCCGACGAGTTCGCCAAGCTGCGCGATCAGCGTGAGCTGTTCCCGTTCGCCATGACCGGCCCGGAACTGGACACCTACGTGAAGAAGCAGGTCGCCGACTACAAAGTGCTGGCCAAAGAGTTCGGCCTGATCCAGTGATCGTCTCTGTCTAGTGGCTGCGTCTCCTACGCGGGGACGCAGCACAGGAGCTCCCATGCTTATTCAACGCATTTTCGCCTCGGTGTTGCTGCTGGTGTGTGCCGGCCTGGCACTGATGGCGTGGCCGTACCAAGCGGCTTTTTCCTATGAACCGGTCGGCCCGCGCGCCTTTCCGCTGCTGATGCTCGGCCTGATGGGGCTGGCGCTGCTGTACATGGTGTTTCGCCCGGCGCCGATCAAACACAACCCGGATGAGCCGCCGCTGGATCGCGAAACCCTGACCAAGATCGGTCTGTGCGTGGTGTTGTTGCTGGTGTTTGCCGGCACCTTCGAACCCCTTGGCTTCATCGTGGCCAGCATCATTACCGGCGTACCGATGGCCCGTCTCTATGGCGGCCGCTGGCTGCCGAGCGTGGTGATCATCAGCCTGATGGCGGTTGGTCTCTATCTGCTGTTCGATCGCTTGATGGATGTTCCGCTGCCCCTCGGCCTGCTCAGCGTCCTGGAGAACTGATATGGATACCCTTGGCTATTTGGGTCAGGGCTTCGGCGTCGCGCTGAGCCCGTACAACCTGGTGACCGCACTGTGCGGCACCCTGATCGGCACCGTCGTCGGTCTGCTGCCGGGCCTTGGTCCGATCAACGGCGTGGCGTTGCTGATTCCGATCGCGTTCGCACTCGGCCTGCCGCCGGAGTCGGCGCTGATCCTGCTCGCGGCGGTCTATCTGGGCTGCGAATACGGCGGCCGGATCAGCTCGATCCTGCTGAACATTCCGGGTGAAGCTTCCACCGTCATGACCACCCTCGACGGCTACCCGATGGCTCGTAAAGGTATGGCCGGTGTCGCGCTGTCACTGTCGGCGTGGAGTTCGTTCATCGGCGCGTTCATCGCCACCTGCGGCATGGTCCTGTTTGCGCCGCTGCTGGCGAAATGGGCGATTGCCTTCGGACCGGCGGAATACTTCGTGCTGATGGTGTTCGCGATTGTCTGTCTCGGCGGCATGGCCGGTGATCGACCGCTGAAGACATTTATTGCGGCGCTGATCGGTCTGTTCCTTTCCACCGTCGGCATCGACGCCAACAGTGGTGTGTACCGTTTCACCGGCGACAACATTCACCTGACCGACGGCATTCAGTTCGTTGTGCTGGTGCTGGGTCTGTTCTCGATCAGCGAAATCCTTCTGCTGCTGGAAAAAACCCACCACGGCCAGGAAGCGGTGAAAGCCACCGGCCGGATGATGTTCAACTTCAAGGAAGCGGCGTCGGTTTTCGTCGTCAACGTGCGCTGCGGCGTGCTCGGTTTCATCATGGGCGTGCTGCCCGGTGCCGGCGCAACGCTCGCCAGTGCCGTGGCCTACATGACCGAGAAGCGCATCGCCGGCACCAGCGGCAAATTCGGTGAAGGCGATCCCCGTGGTCTGGCCGCGCCGGAAACCGCTATCGGCGGCGCGGCGTGCGGCGCTCTCGTTCCGATGCTGACCCTCGGCGTTCCGGGTTCGGGCACCACTGCGGTGATGATCGGCGCGCTGTCGCTGTACAACATCACCCCGGGCCCACTGCTGTTCCAACAGCAACCGGACATCGTCTGGGGCCTGATCGCGTCGTTGTTCATCGCCAACGTGATGCTGGTGATCCTCAACATCCCGATGATCCGCGTATTCACCCGCATCCTCGCCGTGCCGAACTGGGCGCTGGTGCCGATCATCGCGATCATCACCGGGATCGGCGTTTACGCGGTGCACGCGACCACCTTCGATCTGTTCCTGATGATCGGTATCGGCATCTTCGGTTACATCCTGCGCAAGCTGGATTTCCCGCTGTCGCCACTGCTGCTGGGCTTCATCCTCGGTGGCCTGATGGAGCAGAACCTGCGTCGCGCCCTGTCGATCTCCAATGGCGCGCTGGAGATTCTCTGGTCGAGTCCGATCACCTTCGGTTGCTGGATCCTCACCGCGATCATGCTGCTGATGCCGCTGATCCGCATCTGGCGTAAACGTTCGGCGGCACGGCGCGTCATTGCCGATGTTTGATCGCTTGTCCCTGAAAGCCTGGTGGGGCACCCCGCTGGTCGGTCTGCTTGGCGGTTTCATCGCCAGTCAGATCGGCTGGCCGCTACCGTGGATGGTCGGCTCGTTGCTGGCGATCATCCTGGTGCGTTGCCTGACGCCGTGGCAACTGGCGGAAATCCCTGGCGGGCGCAAGTGCGGCCAGTGGATCGTCGGCATCGGTATCGGCCTGCACTTCACCCCGCTGGTGATGGAACAGGTGCTCAGTCATTTCGGTTTGATTTTCTTCGGTGCGCTGGTCACCAGCCTGTCGGCGGTGGTCGGCGTATGGCTGATGCGCCGCACCGGCGAGGATCGCGCCACGGCGTTTTTCTCAAGCATGCCCGGTGGTTCCGGGGAGATGGTCAACCTCGGCGCGCGTAACGGTGCACTGCTCAGCCATGTCGCGGCCGGGCAGAGTCTGCGGGTGTTGGTGGTGGTGTTGTGCGTGCCGGCGGCGTTCAAGTATCTGCTCGGTGACGGCACGCCGATTTCTCACGCCGGCAGCGTCGATTGGCGCTGGCTGGCGATTCTGTTTCCGGCGGGCGCCCTGCTCGCCTGGCTCTGGCAGCGTCTGCGCCAACCCAATCCATGGTTGTTCGGGCCGTTACTGGTCAGTGCGGCGGTGAGCATTACGTGGGATTTGCACATCGGTTTGCCCAACGGTGGCAGTCAGATCGGTCAATGGCTGATCGGCAGCGGCCTGGGCTGTCACTTCAATCGGCAGTTCTTCCGCCGCGCGCCGTCGTTCATGGGCCGGACGTTGATCGGCACGGCGCTGACCATGTTGATCGCGTCGCTGGCGGCGTTGGGCTTGAGTGCGTTGACCCATCTGGATCTGCGTTCGCTGACCCTGGGCATGATGCCGGGGGGTATCGCCGAGATGAGCCTGACGGCGGAGACCCTGCAACTGTCGGTGCCGCTGGTGACGGCGATGCAGGTGATGCGGCTGTTGTTTGTGCTGTTTCTGGCGGAGCCGTTGTTCAGGTATTGGAATCGTCATCCAGAGTCCTGACTGATCGTTCCCACGCTCTGCGTGGGAATGCCTCAATGGACGCTCCGCGTCCGCTTTGGGACGCAGAGCGTCCCGGGCTGCATTCCTTTGCTGCGCGTGGGAACGATCTCAGGCGAGAGGTGGCAAGCGCCAGTCGATCGGCGTTTCGCCATTCTGTTCGAGAAACTTGTTGGTCCGGCTGAAATGCCCGCAGCCCAAAAACCCGCGATAGGCCGACAACGGCGACGGATGCACCGAGGTCAGCACCAGGTGCTTGGTCGCGTCGATCAGCTTCTGCTTGCTCTGCGCATGGGCGCCCCAGAGCATGAACACCAGATGCGGCTGTCGTTCGCTGACCACTTCAATGATGCGGTCGGTGAAGTGTTGCCAGCCCTTGTCCTTGTGCGCGTTGGCGTTGGCGCGCTCAACCGTCATGGTGGTGTTGAGCAGCAGCACGCCCTGTTCGGCCCAGCTCTGCAGGTAGCCGTGGTTGGGAATGTCGATATTGAGGTCGCGCTTCAGCTCTTTATAGATGTTGACCAGCGACGGCGGTGCCGGCACGCCCGGTTGCACCGAGAAGCACAGACCGTGGGCCTGGCCCGGGCCGTGGTAAGGGTCCTGGCCGAGGATCACCACTTTCACCTTGTCCAGGGGCGTTGAGTTCAGGGCATTGAAAATCATCGGTCCCGGCGGATAGATCTCCTTGCCGGATGCCCGCTCCTGCTGCAGAAAGCTGCGCAACTCTGTCATGTAAGGCTGGTCGAACTCAGCACGCAGTGCCTCCTTCCAGCTCGGTTCGAGTTTGATACGGTCGTCAGCAGTCATGGTCATTTCCGGCAAAAACAATGGGGCGAACCCTAGGAAAGCCGACCACGCTTGTCAATTGATCTGACGCAGATCCGGCACTTTCCCCCATAGCGATCATACTGATCGCTCAAATTCCCGATCGAGGTCACGATGAATCTGCACTTCGAAGAACTAACCGGCACCGACGGCGCCCGCATCGGCATCGCCAGCCTGGATGCCGAAAAATCGCTGAACGCGCTGTCCCTGCCGATGATCAACGCGCTCAGCGACAAATTGAACGCCTGGGCCAATGACCCGCAAGTCGTCTGCGTGCTGCTGCGCGGCAACGGCGCCAAAGCCTTCTGCGCCGGCGGTGAGGTGCGCAGCCTGGTCGAAGCCTGCCGCGCTCACCCCGGCGAAGTCCCTCCGTTGGCCGCGCAGTTTTTCAGCGCGGAATATCGCCTCGATTACAGCCTGCATACCTATCCGAAGCCGCTGATCTGCTGGGGTCACGGTTATGTGCTCGGTGGCGGCATGGGCCTGTTGCAGGGCGCCAGCACGCGGATCGTCACGCCGAGCAGCCGTCTGGCGATGCCGGAAATCACCATTGGTCTGTATCCGGACGTTGGCGCCAGTTGGTTTCTCGCCCGATTGCCGGGCAAGCTCGGCTTGTTTCTCGGCCTGACCGGCGCGCACATCAACGGCCGTGATGCGCTGGATCTGGATCTGGCCGAGCGCTTCCTGTTCGACGAACAGCAACCGCAATTGATCGAAGGCTTGCTGCAATTGAACTGGCAGGAACAGACCGCCATGCAGCTCAACAGCCTGTTCAAGGCTCTGCAGCAGGAGGCACTTGAGCAAATGCCCGAAGCGCAGTGGCTGCCGCGTCGTCAGCAGATCGACGAACTGCTCGATGTCAGCGACGTTGCCTGTGCGTGGAAAGCCATCAGCCTGCACCGCGACAGCAGCGATCCGTTGATTGCCCGCGCGGCGAAAACCATGACCGAGGGCTCGCCGCTGACCGCGCATCTGGTCTGGGAACAGATCAGCCGCGCGCGGCACATGTCGCTGGCCGAAGTATTTCAGATGGAATACACCCTGAGCCTCAATTGCTGCCGTCATCCGGAATTCAGCGAAGGCGTGCGCGCGCGTTTGATCGACAAGGATCAGAAGCCGCACTGGCACTGGCCGGACATCAATAACGTGCCGGATGCGGTGGTCGAGGCGCACTTTCATAAAGTCTGGGAGGGGCGGCATCCGTTGGCGGATCTGACCCAGTATTGAGGTGACGCGAGGCCCGCGCTGGCGACTGGATTGCCATCGCGGGCCGGCTCAATCGGTCATCTTGTTACTCAGACATTCAGTTCGTAGAACTCTATTATTTCCATCATCGCCCGCTGCGCTTCATCGTCGCCCTTTATCAAAATATCCTCGACATCCCTCAGTGGCGGAAGCGGGTGCAGACGTTCAGCAATTTGCCTTGCGCTGTAGTCTTGAGTCGCTGTTCCTTCGCTGACCCTTATGAAGCCAATAGCGCTTTCACCAGCGGCAAAATGACTGGAAACCCGGATTTTCGGCGCCATGCCGTAATCCACCACGATCACCAGATCATCGCGCTCGCGATGAAACTTCAGGTTGTCGATCGTCAGCCTGCGTTCGGAAAAATCGATTCCGTCCAAACCGCCTCCGTTGTTGATGATCACGTCTCTGCCGAGGCCATCGTATCGGTAGAGATCATTTCCAGCACCGCCCGCCAGCGTGTCATTGCCCGGCCCACCCACCAGCAGGTCGTCACCGAGGCTGCCCGTGAGCACGTCATCCCCGTGCATGCCTCGGATCTCCCCCGCGCCGCTTATCGTGTCGTTGCCACGACCGCCTACGAGTGGCAGCGCTCGTCCGTCTCGCAGGGAGGCTGAACGGGTGGGATGGTTGACGATGACACCCGTACGAAAAGTCTCGGGCGCAGGGCCCAACTGACTTGATTCCAGGAGCTGCTTCAAACTTGCGACCGACCCATCGGCGAACTTGACGAGCTCAATACCGGCGCCCTCAAGTTCACCGTTGTGGGGCAAGACGATGCGGACTTTTTGCGTCCCGCCCCATTGGATATCGAGCGTCGGATGGAGCATTTTCGCTCGCGGCGGGTTGCGGTAAGCCCCGCGACCCGGGTTGGGCTCCAGCTCGACATGGGTGGTCTCTATCAGCGCAGCACCCCAGCTCAATTGCAGTGCATCGCGCTGCGCATCTGCTGGAAGAACGACCGTGTCCTGATCGATCAATCCGTACTCGTCTTTCCACCCCGCTACGCCGACTTCTGCACGATGGAAAACAGGGTTGAGCACGTCCGCAATCGTGGTGGTCGCTGCGGCGTGCGCTTGCACGATGTAGGTGTCGGCACCGCCTTCGCCGTAAAGCCAGTCATCCCCTGCCCCGCTGAGCAGATAGTCGGCGCCCTCGGAGCCGAGCAAGGTATCGTCACCTGCACCTGCGGATAAAAACGCGCCCGGTGTTCTGTCGCCGACAGTGCCGTAGTCAAGTGGGGATCCTGCATAAGCGACGATCAGATCGTCTCCCGCGCCGCCGTGGAAAACGTTTTCCACTTCGACGTTGACCCGCCCGCCGGCATCGTTGCCATGGACGATTTTGCGTTTGATCGTTTCAGTTGTGACATCCCAGCGAAACGCCTTGGGCACTGTTGCGCCCGAACTGAAGCTTGCCGCCGGATAGACGTACCAGCCTTCAAGCGCGCCGGATTCCTTTCGGTCTTCAACCAATACGTCGCCCGTATTGAAGGAAAACCCGTTGGCCGAGCCGGATCGATAATAGCGAGGCGCCTGAGCTGAGGAAGGCATTGCTCCCTCGGCTTTCACCTGCTTATTTTCGATACGGTTTGTGGTTGTCGACTGCCTTTCGCTGACCACGGCGTGCCCTGCATCAACCTTCATCCATGGCGGCGTTTCAGACAGTGTTCCCGCTTCGACGCTGCCATCGATCAGCTCGGTGTGAGTGGTGTAACCGGTGTCGCTGGTGGTGACATGACTGCGCACCCAGACGCCTTGCTCATTCAAGGTAAAACCTGTGGCGTGTCTGCGGGCGGAGCGTTTTGACTTGATTTGCGCGAGGAACTCATCGGTCCAGTTGACCGCTTGAACAGATGCCACCAGGCCTTGCGCCGCAGCGGTGACATCGTCTGGCTTAACCGGATCCGCAACTTTGCTTTCAGGGGTTGCCGGGGCGGTGACAGGTTCTGGTACGGGTGATTCGGCCGTCTCTATCGGTGGCAATGTTTTGCGCAGGACATCTGCGTAATCAAGTACCACGCCGTCGCTGAAATTGAATGTGGAATCCTTCCACCGCTCGTGATTCTTGATGAGTATCGCGTCGCCCGTGCCATTGGCCAGTCGCAACACCGTGCCGACGGTAGCGTCGATAACGTCGGCCTTCAGACTTTGCGCGCAAAACCCTGCACCGAACCTGATGATGTTGCGGCCGCCGGCATCGGTGACGATATCCAGGCCGTCGCCAGCGCCGAAATAGTAGATGTCGGCGCCATCCATGCCATCCAGCACGTCAGCACCGGGACCGCCATCAAACACGTTGTCACCGGAATCACCGCGAAGGTAGTCCGTCCCTTCCCCGCCCAGCAGGGTGTCGTTGCCACCACCTCCGAGCAGCGTGTCGTTACCTGAGCCACCGTGCAGATAATCGGCATTGTGCTCGGCCTCAGCGCTGTTTTCGTAATCGCCGGCAAGGATGTCGTCACCCGCGCCGCCGTACAGCGTGTCGGCACCGAAACCACCCTGTAACGTATCGTTTCCTTCTCCACCCTGAAGCACGTCGTTGTTGCTTCCGCCCGGTTGCAGGTCAGATACGTCGCCATCGAGGAAATCAGCCCCAGCGCCACCCGCCAGCGTATCCGCGCCGCCCATGCCGCGCAGGGTGTCATCCCCCGCGCCGCCATCGAGAAAGTCGTTGCCGTGATAGCGAACCGGATGCTCAGGGCTATCGCCGATCAGATCGTCATGGCCTTCGCCGCCGAAGAGCAAATCATCGCCAGCGCCGCCCCAGAGCGTGTCATCGCCGGAGCCACCGTCCAGCAGATCATCGCCAAAAAAATGCGCGGCATCGCCTTCGACGCCGTCCAGTACGCCGTCATCACCCTGCAAAATGTCGTTGCCAGGGCCGCCATACAAAGCGTCGCTGCCACCGTTACCGCCGAGTGAATCATCACCACTGCCGCCGTCCAGCACATCGTTGCCATGGTGTCTGCTGGGCAGGCCACCGCCCCAATCGAGGTTGTCACCAAGCATCACGTCGTTGCCGCTGCCACCGGCCAGGGTGTCGTTACCTTGATCGCCTTTGAGAAAATCGTCGTCAGCGCCGCCGTCAAGCAGGTCCTCACCCCAGCCGCCGTTGATAATGTCCTTGCCGCCCTGCCCATACAGCACGTCACTACCGCCCTCGGGCGCACTGTTTATCGAGGCCTTTGAATAGACCGCTCGGTGACTGGTCACACCGCGAGCAATCGTGACGGCAGCGCGCTTGACCGACCAACCTTGTTCCAGCGCACCGGTGGTTTCGTCTCCTGACAAGACATCGTCACCAGCACCGCCGATCAAGGTATCCCGGTCATTGCCACCGAGCAGAACGTCTCGCGATGCCGTACCGATAAGCAAATCGTCACCTTGTCCGCCGTCGAGCCAGTCTCCGCGATTTGCCTTGCCTTTGGCGTCACCGTCGGCCATGGCCTTTTCGATTGTCGTCTGCTTGTCGCCGAATAACCGATCGTCTCCAGCCTTGCCGAACAATCGATCAGAACCACCCAGGCCGAGAATGACGTCGTCTGCCGCGGAACCGTAAAGTACGTCGGCCTTGTTGCGCTGTTTGACCTTGGGCAGCAGCACCACGTTGCCCAGCTCATCAAAGGAAGGCTGATCGCCGGGGACAGTGGGATCAGCGTCTTTGGCTTTCCAGTCGCCCTGAAGCGTCAAATCCGCAGCAGTGAGCGGCTGCCCCTCATATTCAGGGAGGCGAATGCCAAGCATCCCGGGCTGAAAGTTCTTGATGACCACCAGATCGCCCTCGCCATATTTGATGTTGAGGGTGTGTTCAACAAGCGTCAGGGTGATGGACCGATCCTCGGTAGACCAGATATTGCTCAGAGGCGCGCGGCGTTTGAGTGCGGGAATCGGTGCGCCGTTGATCCACAGCTGCCCATCGGCGTTGGCATCAAGAATCTCGTCGAGGCCATCGCCGCTGGCGAATTCATAACGGTCGTTGCCTTCGCCCCCAATCAAAGAATCGTTCCCCTTTCCTCCGAGCAGAACATCGTCACCGGCCATCCCGTACAACTCATCATTGCCGTCACCTCCGGTTAGCGAGTCGTTACCGCGACCACCTTCAATGACATCGTGACCGGCCATCCCATGGATCGAGTCATTGCCCACGCCGCCATACAGATGATCGGCATTTGCGCCGCCGGCGAAAGATCGCCCGCCGTCATCACCGAACATGGCCAACGGGTTCAGCACTCCGGTGGTCATCGGCACCTGTTTGCCTGAGGCGAGATCGGAGTAGGAAAACTTCTGCAGCGAGTGTTCGCCAAACGAGCCTTGGGTTCGGGCAATCAACCGCGCCAGCATTTGCGCTCGATCCGCCAGCCACTGCGCGGTGATAAAGCCTTCGCCAGTGTGCGGATCGTAAAGCTCGAGGTTGCGGTCGAGATAACCGTCGGCTCGCTCTATGACGACTTCACTGAGTTGCTGCAAAGAGTTGCGCAACGCCAGCCCGAGCGGCGTCGCCTCGCCTGCCAGTTTCGCCCATGCATTGGCATTGCCGAACTCGCTTATTGTCCGGGTGACGATGCTTTGCGACTGCTCCGGGGAAAATGCCGAGAAGAAGGCATAAGCATTGCTGGCGAAGGTTTCGTCGGTGGTGGGTGTGGCAGCAGAATCGCCGTCGTAAGTGCGCTTGAACATGTCGAGAAATTCGTTCTGGCCGTAGCGCAACATCAGCTCGACAACGGCGGCAACAGGCGTGCCTTCGACTACATGCTGAATCAGCGGACTCACACTGCCACTGGCCAGCGCGATGTTGATTTGCTCGGGTACGACCGAGAGCAGACTTTGCAGTGGATTGACGCCGAAATTACTGATCGCCGCTCGCAGGCCGACGCTGTAGGCGTCGATGGCGAAGAGAATGTTTTTATAGTCGTCGAGCCGGTTGGCTTTTGCCTGAGTGGGTGGGCCGCCATCTTCCGCATCCGGGTCGCCCGCAGAGATCAGTCTCCACGTTTCATAGGGAGGTTTACCGCCCAACAGGCTGAATCCGACCGTTCCAGACCAACCGGAGTTACGTTTCACGGCGGTGTCGTCCTCCCCGCAAACCTCCTCGAACAGCGCCTCGCCAATCGCGCTGGCGTCGATTTCTGCGATCTGGCTGATTGACGGAACAGTCCAGGGTGCCAGTTGACCGGCAAGGGATCCGTTGATCAGGGTATTGATGAAGTTGACGGCAACCTGGTTGGATGAAAGCTGCATCAGGTCTTCACTGAAAATTGTATTCAGTCTGAGTTCACCCTGGCGGGAGGTGTAACCACGAATCAGGGCAGAGTAGGCACCGTTTCCACCGTTGGCATCAATGGCCACGGCAAGCCAGAGTCTGGCGCTTTTCAGCACCTCTCCAGCCTCTTTATCGGCAGCTGCAACGTCAGAAACTTTCTCACCAATAATATCGAACAGCTTTTGGTACAGGGGGGCGCAGCTTGCCCCTGCTAATTTCAGTGCATCGTACTGAAGTTGTTTTGAGCGCAGCCTCATTCCTTTGCAAATATTTGCTGCGTTGAAAATCTCTGATTTTTCCATATCGCTGAATACATAACTCATTGTTACTTCCTTGTAATAACAGAGCGTGAAAGATAGTCACTGAGATATTTGAGCATCTCAGGTGCTTCGCGTAATGACGCTAATCCGAGACCTACGCTACCGTGCCCCCCGGAAAAGTCGAAGTTATCCAGATTGATATTGCAGAAGAAATTCAGTTTGCCGAAATCAAGATTTTCCAATTCAGCTCTGCTGAACCTTGCCAGTTTCTCGTCAGTCAGCTTTTCCTCCGAAGCCGGGCGAATCAAGCCGTCACAGTTGATCAACCTAGGGGTTCCATCTCGCCGCGGCCAGCCAGTAATGACAAACGTTCTAACCGAATCTTCATTCTTGAAATGCGGCGGAGGTGCATCCAGCCAAATCTCCAGCCCCGGATAATTCTTTAGTTTCACAATCAACTCATCCGGCCAGTTGACGTGCCGATAACCGCGCTCATGGGGTTCGGTGGTTTCTTTTCTGGTAAAAAGCCCGGCATTCAATTTATAGAGCCGCCAGCTTTCGGGGATCGGTTCCAGGCGCTGATT
>NZ_WBRZ01000119.1:0-16388 GCF_008923895.1 Pseudomonas sp. GXM4 | reverse complement strand
CTCCCACAAGGGTCTGCGGCACACACAAAACCTGTGGGAGCTGGCTTGCCAGCGATGAGGCCACAACAGACACCCCAAATCTTATGCACTGACTGGAAAAACCATCATGACCAAGAAAACCCTGTCCCAACCAGTCAAAGCACTGGCCTTGGCCTTCGGCCTGTTCAGCTCGGCTGTCTTCGCCGCCGACGCCCCGTTGAAAATCGGCACCACCGCCGCTTTCGCCATTCCGCTGGAAGCCGCCGTCGAGGAAGCTTCCAAACAAGGCCTGAAAGTCGAGCTGGTGGAATTCACCGACTGGATCGCGCCCAACGTCAGCCTCGCCGCTGGCGACATTGATGTGAATTACTTCCAGCACATTCCGTTTCTGGAGAATGCCAAAGCCGCGTCCGGTTTCGATCTGGTGCCATTCGCTCCGGGGATCATCAACAACGTCGGCCTGTATTCGAAGAAATACAAAAGCTTCGATGAGCTGCCCGAAGGCGCCAGCGTCGCCATCGCCAACGACCCGATCAACAGCGGTCGCGGTCTGCAATTGCTCGCCAAGGCCGGTTTGATCACCCTGAAACCGGGCGTCGGGTACAAAGCCACCGAGGACGACATCGTCGCCAATCCGAAGAACATCAGGATCCTTCAGGTCGAAGCCGTGCAGCTGGTGCGCGCCTATGACGACGCTGATCTGGTCCAGGGTTACCCGGCCTATATCCGCCTGGCGAAGACCTTCGATGCCGGCTCGGCGCTGCTGTTCGACGGTCTCGATCACAAGGAATACGTGATCCAGTTCGTCATCCAGCCGAAGAGCAAAACCGACCCGCGCCTGATCAAGTTCGTCGACATCTATCAGCATTCACCGGCCGTTCGCGCGGCACTGGACAAGGCCCACGGCAAGCTCTATCAGGCCGGCTGGGAAAGCTGAACATGACCGCAGCGATCCAACGGCGACTGGAGCTTCCAGAGCCACACTATGCTGAAAAAACCGAGCTGCATCCCGAGTTGAATCGCGCCCACGTACGCTTTATTGGCGTGGGCAAAACCTACAACGGCCGACAAGGTCCGGTCGCGGCTTTGCAGGGCATCGACCTGGCGATTCAGCGTGGTGAAGTGTTCGGCATCATCGGCCGCAGCGGCGCAGGCAAGTCGTCGCTGATTCGCACGATCAATCGCCTGGAGCAGCCAACGTCCGGGCGGGTGTTGATCGATCAGGTCGATATCGGCGAGTTCGATGAAGACCGCCTCGTCGCCCTGCGCCGGCGCATCGGCATGATCTTCCAGCACTTCAATCTGATGTCGGCCAAGACCGTCTGGCAGAACGTCGAGTTGCCGCTGAAAGTCGCCGGCGTGCCGAAGGAGCAGCGCGACAAAAAGGTTCGCGAACTGCTCGAACTGGTCGGCCTGCACAGCAAGCACAAGGCTTATCCGGCGCAGCTCTCCGGTGGGCAGAAACAGCGTGTCGGCATTGCCCGCGCGCTGGTGCATGACCCGGACATTCTGCTCTGCGATGAGGCGACATCGGCGCTGGATCCGGAGACCACGCAGTCGATCCTCGGCCTGTTGCGCGAGATCAACAAACGCCTGGGCCTGACCATTGTGCTGATCACTCATGAGATGGCGGTGATCCGCGAGATCTGCGATCGCGTCGTTGTGCTAGAGCACGGCCATGTGGTCGAGCAAGGCCCGGTGTGGCAAGTGTTCGGCAATCCGCAACACGCAGTCAGCCAGACCTTGCTCGCGCCGCTGCAACACGCCTTGCCGGAAGAACTGCAAAGCCGATTGCAGGCGCAATCCACGGCTTCAAATGCAGCGGTGGTGTTGCGTTTGCAGTTCACCGGCAGTGCCGCTGATGAGCCGGATCTGGCCGCGTTGTTCGCGGCATTGGGTGGCCGAGTGAAGCTGCTTCAGGGCGGCGTGGAAAGGATTCAGGGTCACGCGCTGGGGCAGCTGTTGCTGGCCGTCAGCGGCTCGGCGTTCAGCGCCGAGCAATTGCGCGAACGCGCCGGGCAGTGGGCGCAACGAATGGAGGTATTGGGCTATGTGGTTTGATCGCTTGCTGCAGGGTTTTATCGACACCTTTTTAATGGTTGGCGTGTCCTCGTTGATCGCGCTGCTGGTGGGGATTCCCATGGCGGTGATTCTGGTCACCAGCGACAAGGGCGGGATCTATGAGGCGCCGCTGTTGAACCGTGCGCTGGGCGCCTTCGTCAATCTGTTCCGCTCGATCCCGTTCCTGATTCTGATGGTCGCGCTGATTCCATTCACCCGCCTGATCGTCGGCACTACCTATGGCGTGTGGGCCGCTGTGGTGCCGCTGACAATCGCCGCAACGCCGTTCTTCGCGCGGATCGCCGAAGTGAGTCTGCGCGAGGTCGATCATGGTCTGATCGAAGCCGCACAGGCCATGGGTTGCCGGCGCTGGCACATCGTCTGGCATGTGCTGCTGCCCGAGGCGCTGCCGGGGATTGTCGGCGGCTTCACCATCACCCTGGTGACGATGATCAATTCGTCGGCCATGGCTGGGGCAATTGGTGCTGGTGGGCTGGGGGATATCGCTTACCGCTACGGTTATCAGCGCTTCGATAGCCAGATCATGTTGACGGTGATCGTCTTGCTGGTGGCGCTGGTGGCGGTGATTCAGTTGGGTGGCGACAGGCTGGCGCGGGGGCTGAATAAGCGCTAAGGTCGATAGCGGCAGGTGGCCATCAACCAGACCCATGTGATCGCAGTATTTTGGGCGATGCCCTTCGTTAAAATCAGATGCGTCCTACACCACTTTTGTCGTTTCGCCAGCCCGAAGCACGCGGGTTTGCAGGACGATTCCTAGAATAATTTGCCCGCTTGTACCCGAAATATCCTGTAGCTAATCTCCGGTCGTCACTGTTTTGCGGTGACTGGATTCAGTTGTCCGGCCGGCAACTGATCCGCGTGCAGCCGCCGTCCTGCTCGTTTAGTCGCGAAATGGTTGGCTCCTACTTGAAGTCAGGAGTTTACCCATGGAAAAGAAACTTGCCGATCCGCCACTCAGCCTTACCTCAAGCAAGCGGTTCACCGAGGATTTGCTCAAGGATCGCTCTGCACTGTGCCGCGCCGTCGACTCACATCTGGCCGGCAATCAGGTCACGTTGGCTGGACAGAAACGCGTCTACAGCATCAGCGAAGATGTGACGCTGGAGGACGCCCAACTGTATGTTGCCGATCTGCTGCGCTGCGCTTCGGTGACCGTCCATCAATGCGGTGATCAGCTCGGGGGCGCGGATCGGGCCATGGTGTTCTCGGTCTGGCATCTGCTGGAAATGGCCAAGGCGATGATGGACCGCTCGATCGATTGTCTGGGAGCCAAGCAGCACTGAAGCCTGGCACCCATCGCCGCCTGCACTGGCCCCAGCGCAGGCGGCGTTTTTTTGCCGGTGAAAAAGCTTATAGTCCGCCCTCACACCGCCAATACAGCGCCGATCATGAAGCAAACGCCCAGCGACCTCGAACAGATCACCGCCACTACCCTCGGTCACTACAACTCGGTGGCTGAGGATTTCCGCGAAGGCACTCGCGACCACGATGTCAGCCAGAACATCGAGGCCTTGCTGCGCCACATTCACGGTGAAGCACCTTTCACGATTCTCGATTTCGGCTGCGGGCCGGGCCGGGATTTGCAAACCTTCACGCGCATGGGCCACGTCGCGATCGGCCTTGATGGCTCACAGGAATTCGCGCGCATGGCCCGCCAGGACAGCGGTTGCGAAGTCTGGCAGCAGGACTTTCTCAAGCTTGATCTGCCGGCCGAGCGCTTCGACGGCATCTTCGCCAATGCCGTGCTGTTTCATGTGCCGTTGCAGGTGTTGCCGCAAGTGCTACGGCAACTGCACGGCACCTTGAAACCGGGTGGCGTGCTGTTCAGTTCCAATCCGCGTGGCGACAACCAAGAGGGTTGGAACGGGCCGCGCTACGGCTCGTATCACGATCTCGAGGCCTGGCGCGGGTTGCTGACGGCGGCGGGGTTCGTGGAGCTGGAGCATTATTACCGGCCCGCCGGGTTGCCGCGTGAGCAGCAGCCTTGGCTGGCGAGCGTGTGGCGCAAAGTCTGAATCAGGGCGCCGCTTGTACCTGATACTGGCTGTCGCTGCCGTCCGCTAACAGTGCAGTCATGCTGTGTCCCGGTAACGTCCGGCCCTGCCAATTGCGTGGAGCGGCGTCGAAATTGGCCAGCAGTCGCGTGCCGTCGGCAAACTTCGTCTGCTGGACCAGGCGATCCTCGCTCAACCAGTCAAAAGCGGTCAGCGCTTGCGTCGCCAGACGTTCGTGCAGCGGACGAAAGAATCGATCCTGACGCACGATCAGCGGCAAGCGCTGATCAAGGCTGGCCGCACTCAGGTGGTACAGCGGCGGTACGTTGTAGAGCAACTGGGTGAGCTCGTTTTCCACCCGCACGTCGCTCAGTTTCAGGTTATCGAACAACCAGTGATGACTGGTGATGACAGAGCCGTGGAACACCGCCTGATACAGCGGTAAACGGCTGGCGGGGGCGAAATGAACGCGTCGGTAGTCAGCCTTCAATCGGGTCGGTTTGAAGAACACCGCAGGCTGCTCCGGTGGGTACCATTGGCCGACGAAAAAGTCCGCTGTGCCCGGCTGCTGCATGTCGCGATCGCCCCAACCGATCACTGGCGTCTGCATGCCATGTGCGAACAAGACCCCCTGTGCGGTGGCGGCATTGCCATCCTCGGAGCCGCTCGGCAGCTGCAACACTTCGTTGATCCAGCGCGATGCTGCAACGTTGCCCGCGGCATTTTGCGCCTGGGTCATCGGTGCGCCGGGACGATAACTGTCGAAGAGCATCCCAGCGGCATAAGCATCGAGAAACCAGCTGTTGAAGCCGGTGACCTTCTGGATTGCATCGATGCGCCGCTCAAGTAACGGTCGCACACATCGCGGATCGGTATAGTGACCGGACTGCTGAAACCCGCTTTTCAGCGCACCGTTTTCCTCCACGATCGCGCACTCGGTATTGGCCCGATCGCCGAGGTGCGCGGTGGTCCAGTCCGGATTTTCGTCCTCGCGCAACGCGGTTTCATAGGAGTCATAGGGGGCAATCAGATACCCCGCAGAGACGGCGGCGCGCACCGCCTCCGGGTGCCAGAGTCCACCTTCCCAGCCCTCGCCGAGCCCAAGCCATAAACGCGAAAGTCCAGCGCTCTGCAAGCGTTCAGTGGTTCGTCGCGACAAGGTGCGCCCCCAGCGCGAAGGATCAGGCGCCAGCGTACCCTTCAGAACATCGGCCAGCTGCTCGCGCACCTCAGCGTACCCGTTGACCAGCGCCTGCATGTCCGGCACCGCACGCGCCTGCCAGGTTTTGCGCGCCTGAACGTTCAGCGCGCGATTGAGACTGCGCAGCATCACAGTCTGTTGATCGCGATTGAGTACGGTCTCGCTGGCGAGCAACCGCAGCGCTTCAGCATCCATTGCTGCCCGAAGTTCACTGACCAGCACACCCGAGCCGCGCAACCGGGCAATCAGCAGCGGCCAGTTGCGCACATCGTCGGGGCCGAGGAGATCGTTGCCCCACAGATAGACATGCGCGGCACCGATCAGCTTGGCGGCTTGCGGGGTCTTGATCAGCTTGTTCGCCAAGGTTTCATATTGATCGCTTTCGATGAGCCACTGCTTGTAGCGCTTGGCCCCGGCCAGGGGATCGACATCGCCGAGAAACAGGCTGAAGGTCAGCGGTTTTGAGGGTTCAAGCGATGTGAATCGATGCCGGGCCGACAGCCCCAGTGCATCACCATTGGTCTTGAAGCGCAGTTGGTTGTTGTAAGGGTTGGTCAGCAGCCAGTGCAGGCTGAAATTCTCGTACTCCATCCCCCAAAGCGGCAGGCTCAAGTCCTGGGTGGTATCGAGCGCGCCCTGCGCGAGCAGGAACTTCTGCCACACCCGGTCACCGCGCGGCACGTAGCGCCCTTCGGCAAGCGGCCAGATCAGCGCCTGGCCCATTGCACTGGCGGGCTGATGAATAAACTCGATCCGCGAGGGCGAGCTAGCCGTAATCGAAAACGTCAGGTCACGCTGATTCAGGTCAACACTGAGCAACCAGCGCCCATCGTCCCATTGCCAATCGATGCGATTGCCGCGCCTGACCATGTCGCTGACCTTGTGCCGCAGCACACCGGCCGAGGCCTGCACCGGCGCAGCGCCGGCAGCTTCAACGCGCACCGCCAGCTTCGCAGGATCGACCTGCACCCGCCAAAGCTGGTTTTCCAGCAGCACTTCGGCCAGTACTGCCGGCGACAGGCTTAAGCCAGCGAGCAGCAACCATCCGCGTAACCAGCCGGAAACAGTCGACATGGCACGTCCCTCTTCGAATGAAGAAGGGACGTTAGCGCAGTCAGCTCACCCTGTAAGTCAGACCTTTCCCAAAGATCGCAGGGGCTAGCTCACTGCGCCGGCTTTTCATCCTTCTGCGGTTCGCGAATCTTGTACCAGGCCACATAAAGCGCCGGCAGAAACAACAGCGTCAGCAGCGTCGCCACGACGATGCCACCAATCATCGCGTAGGCCATCGGCCCCCAGAACACTTCGCGGGCGATCGGGATCATGCCCATGCTCGCCGCCGCTGCGGTCAGCAGAATCGGCCGACGCCGGTGTTCGGTGGCTTCGACCACCGCGTCCCACGGCGCATAGCCTTTCTGCTCGAACTCATCGATCTGCGTCACCAGAATCACCGAGTTGCGGATGATGATGCCGATCAGCGCGAGAATCCCGAGGATCGCCACGAAGCCCATCGGCGTGCCAGTCGGCACCAGCGCCAGGACCACGCCGATCAACCCCAGCGGCGCGACACTGGCGACCAGGAACATCTTCTGCACGCTGTGCAACTGAATCATCAGGAACGTCGCCATGAGGAACAGCATCAGCGGCAACACCTTGGCAATCGGTCCCTGGGCCTTGCCGCTTTCCTCGACCGTGCCGCCGGTGGCGACCTTGTAGCCGACCGGCAGTTTCGAGGCAAAAGCATCGATCGACGGCTTGAGCAGTTTCACCAGATCGGTCGGCTGTATCTCGTCGCGCACCGAGGCCTTGATGGTAATGGTCGGCAAGCGGTCGCGACGCCAGACCAGCGGTTGTTCCAGTTCATAGCGCACGGTGGCGAACGCCAGCAGCGGAATCGAGGTGCCGCTCGGCGTAACGATCTGCAGGTTCTGCAGGGTTTCCGGCGTGCCGCGTTCGGAATCCACCGCGCGACCGACCACGTTGATCAGGTAGATGTCGTCATCGACCTGGGTCAACGGCGAGCCACTGACAATGCTGTTCATCAGGTTGGCGACGTCCTCGGACGACAGCCCGAGTTGCCGCGCCTTGTCCTGGGCGATGTCGATGCGCAGGACTTTGCCCGGCTCGTTCCAGTCATAAATGATCTCGCCGATGTGCGGGTTCTTGTCCAGTTCGGTGGCCAGGTCGATGGCGTGTTTGCGCACCTGATCGACATCTTTGCCGCTGACTCGATACTGAATCGGACGCCCCACCGGCGGGCCCATTTCCAGAGCCTGCACGTAGCTGCCGATGCCGACGAAGTCCTTGTGCAGCCGCTCACGCAAGCGCTGGCTGAGGGCCTCGCGGGCTTCGAAGTCCTTGCTGACGATCACCAGCTGCGCGTAGTACGGGTTCTGCAATTGCTGATCAAGGGGCAGGTAGAAACGGATCGCGCCCTGACCGATGTAAGTGCTCCAGCGCACGATGTCCGGGTCGCCCTTGAGCGTCGCTTCGAGCTTGTCCACCGCTTTGCGGGTTTCGTCGATCGAGGCGTTTTGCGGCAGGTTCAGGTCGACGAGAATTTCCGGGCGGTCGGAAGCGGGGAAGAACTGGTTCTGCACGAAACGCATGCAGAACACCGCCAGCACGAACAGCAGCACGGTGACGCCGATCGCCCACCAGCGATTACGCATGGCCCACAACAGACCACCGTTGAAGGCACGACCGACGCGACCCGGCTCGGCATCGTGGGCCTTCACCTTGTCGCTGAGAATGTGCACGCCGATCACCGGCGCGAAGAACACCGCGACCACCCACGAGACGATCATCGCCACCGCGATCACCGCGAACAGTGTGAAGGTATATTCACCCGCCGAACTGGCGTTGAGGCCGATGGGCACGAAACCGGCGACAGTCACCAGCGTACCGGTAAGCATCGGGAATGCCGTCGAGGTGTAGGCGAACGTCGCCGCCTGCTCCTTGCTCTCGCCCATTTCCAGGCGCGTAACCATCATCTCCACGGTGATCATCGCATCGTCCACCAGCAGACCGAGGGCAATGATCAATGCGCCGAGGGAAATCCGCTGCATGGTGATGCCGCTGTATTCCATGAACACAAAGACCATGGCCAGCACCAGCGGAATCGAGCAGGCCACCACCAGACCGGCGCGCACGCCGAGGCTGATGAAACTCACCACCAGCACGATGATGACCGCTTCGAACAGCGCGCTGGTGAAACCGCCGACGGCCTCTTCCACCACCACCGCCTGATCGGAAACGGTGTGCACGCCGACGCCGACAGGCAAGTCAGCGGTGAGCTGGTCGATGCGCTCGTGCAGCGCCTTACCGAACTCCTGAACGTTGCCACCCTTCTGCATGGCAATCGCCAGGCCGATCGCCGGTTTGCCGTCGAAGCGGAATTCCGGTGTCGCCGGATCGACGTAGCCACGGCTGATCTCGGCGATGTCGGCCAGACGATAGAAGCGATCGTTGAGCTTGAGATTGACCTCGGCCAGATCCTTCTCCGACTCGAACTGGCCCGAGGTGCGCACGGAGATCCGCTCCGGCCCCGCCTCGATCACCCCGGCCGGAGTCACCGCGTTCTGCGATTGCAGGCTCTGCACCACTTGGCGCTGGTCGATACCCAGTGCGGCGAGTTTGCGCGTGGAGAAGTTCAGATAAATCGTTTCGTCCTGCTGGCCGACCATTTCGATCTTGCCCAGCCCCGGCACGCTGCGTATTTCTGCGCGCGCCTGTTCCACGTAATCGCGCAACTGGCGCATGGTCAGGCCATCGGCGGTGAAGGCGTAGACCGAGCCATACACGTCACCGAACTCATCGTTGAACCCCGGCCCCTGAATGCCCTGGGGAAACTGGCCGCGAATATCGTCGATCTTCTTGCGCACCTGGTACCAGATTTGCGGAATGTCCTCAGCGCTGGTGGTGTCGCGCAGGTACACGTAAACCGTCGACTCGCCGGGGCGGGTGTAGCTTTTCACGTAGTCGAGGGAATCGAGCTCTTCGAGTTTTTTCTCGATGCGGTCGGTGACCTGCTTGAGGGTTTCTTCCTGGGTCGCGCCCGGCCATTTGGTCTGGATCACCATGGTCTTGATGGTGAACGACGGGTCTTCTTCGCGGCCGAGATTGAAGTACGAAAACACCCCCATCAGCAGCCCGACGAACATCAGATACCACACGAAAGACTGGTGCTTGAGGGCCCATTCGGAGAGGTTGAAAGAGCCTTTCATTGACTGTCCTCGTCAAGTTTTACCGGTTGTCCTGGTTTGAGACTGTTGACGCCGGCGCTGACCACGCGCTCGCCATTCTGCACGCCACCGGCCAGCTCCACGCTGTTGTCGCCACGGCTGACTACGCTGACGTCGCGCGGGTTGACGGTTTTGTTCTGCGTGTCGATCACCCAGATGCGGGTTTTACCGTCGGCTTCCTGCAACGCCGTCAGCGGCAGCTCGATGCGCGGCTTGATCGCCGAGCTGAGGGTCACGCTGATCGCGGTGCCGAGGCGGAAACCGTCCGGCGTATCCGACAGGGTCAGGCGCGCGCGGCGGGTGCGTGTGGCGCTTTGCGCCTGGGGTTCGATCTCGCGAATGATCGCCGTGGTGTTGATGCTCGGGTCGAGTTGCGCAGCCACCGAGAACACCACGTCGCTGGGCAACTGATCGACCAGCGTATCGGGCAGATCGATCACCGCTTCCTTGATGTCCGGTTGCGCCAGCGTCACCACTTGTTGCCCAGCGGTCACCACTTGCCCGGCTTCGGCGTTCCACGCGGTGACCACGGCTTTGTGATCGGAGCGCAGCTCGGTGTAGCTCAGTTGATCCTTGCTCTGGCTGACCGCCGCGCGCGCCTGATCAAGCGAGGCCTGAGTGGTTTTCAGATCGGTGTTGGCGACGTCCAGTTGCGCCTGCGCACCGACGCCGCGATCAAACAGCGCTTGCTGACGACGTGCGTTGGCCTGGGCGTTGATCAACTGCGCCTGGATCCTCGCCAGATCGCCCTGAGCCGAACGTAACTGGTTCTGCTGGTCGGATGGGTCGAGAGTGGCGAGCAAGGTGCCCTTCTGCACCTCGGCGCCGACATCGACGTTGCGACTGGCGATGCGTCCACCGACGCGGAAACCGGTGTTGCTCTCGTAACGCGCCTGAATGCTGCCGGCAAAGCGCCCGAGGCTTTCTTCGTTGAGCGCTTTGACCGTGACCGACAGCACCGGACGTACCGGTTCCGGCGGGGTTTCCTTTTCCGAACAAGCGCCCAGCAGCAGCGCCATGCACAACAGGCCGAGGCGCTTCATGGCTGCGCTCCCGGTTGCAGATCCTTGTAGGTGTTTTCGGCAATCTCGACTTTCATGCCGGGGTGCAGCAACTGGCCGCCGGCGACAATGACTTTCTCACCGCCCTTGAGGCCTTCGCTGATGATCACTTTGCCGGTCAGGTAGCGACCGACCGTAACCGTATGCAACTGCGCCTCGCCCTTGTCATCAACCAGCCATACCGCCGGGTCACTGATGTTTTTTGTCAACGCCGACCAGGGCAGTTCCACCGCCGATTTGCCGGTGCCCTTGGCGGTGGCACTGACCACCGAACCGAGCTGCATGCCCGGCGGCAGCTTGTCGAGGCTGACCTTGACCTGCACGGTGCCCGATTGCGCCGACACCGATGGCGTGATCTCACGCACGGTGCCGGTGGTTTTGATCTCGGGGTTGTCGAGCAGGCTGACTACGATCGAGCGATCGGACGGCCGCTCGGCCAGCAGCGATTCGTAGACATTGAACACCGCGTCGCGGTCGCCATCGCGGGCGAGGCTGAAAATCGGCGCGGTGGCCTGCACCACTTGGCCGACTTCGGCCTGGCGCTCGGTGATCACCCCGGGTGCATCGGCGATCAGCGCGGTGTAGCTGAGCTGGTCCTTGGCGTTGGCCAGCTGCGCCTGCGCCGCGCTCAATGCGCTCTGGCTGCTGCGCAGCGCGGCTTGTGCCGAATCGTATTCGCTCTGGCTGGTGTAGCCCTTGGGCAGGAGTTTTTGCTGACGCACGAAAGCGGCTGCCGCTTGCTTCACGCGGGCCTGTTCGGCGACGACCTGGGCCTGAGCGGAATCGACGTTGGTCTGCAGATCTTTCGGATCGAGTTTGGCCAGCACCTGCTTGGCGGTGACACGGTCGCCGACATCGACCATGCGCTGGATGATCTTGCCGCCGACGCGGAATGACAGCTGGGTCTGCACCCGCGCCTGCACATCACCGGTGAGGGTCACCGCGGCGGCGTAGTTGGCCGGTTCGACCTCTTGCACAAAGACCCGTGGCAAGTATTCCTGAGCAGGTTTCTTGTCGCCGCATGCGGTGAGCAACGCCATGGCGCTCACGGCCATCAGCACTTTCAATCCGGGACCCGCCATGCACACTCCTTGGCCTTAAATGCTGCTGTCGAGACGATACGACTTCAGAGCTTAGAACAGGGTTCCACGGTTGCGGACGCCAACACCAGATTTATCTCATTAAAGGTATGCTGCCTGCGTATCGCAGCGACCCGGAGAAGGATTTCATGCTCAACATCCTGGCGGTGGCCAATTACCGCTCGATCAACAAACTGGTGATTCCGCTCGGGCGCCTGAACCTGATTACCGGGCCCAACGGCAGCGGCAAGTCCAACCTCTACCGCGCCTTGCGCCTGCTGGCCGAAACCGCTCAGGGCGGCGTGGTCAATGCGCTGGCGCGTGAGGGCGGGCTGGAATCGACGTTCTGGGCCGGGCCGGAAACCATCAGTCGACGCATGCGCAACGGTGAGGTGGCGATCGAGCCGACGGTGCGCCACGGCGTGAAAAGGTTGCGACTGGGATTCGCCGGCGAGGATTTCAGCTACGCCATCGGCCTGGGCCTGCCGGAGCCAAGCACTTCATGCTTTGCCCTCGACCCGGAAATCAAGCGGGAATGCATCTGGGCCGGTCCGGTGTTCCGCCCGGCGAGCCTGCTGGTCGATCGCAACGGTCCGATGATCCGCGCCCGCGAAGGTCGCGCCTGGGATGTGCTGGCGCAACACACGCCGAACTTCGACAGCCTGTTCGATCAGGTCGGCAATCTGCGCAGCTCGCCGGAAGTGTTCCAGATGCGCGAATTCATCCGGCGCTGGCGCTTTTATGATCACTTTCGCAGCGATGCCGACGCGCCGGTGCGGCAGCCGCAACTGGGCACTCGCACGCCCGTGCTGCACCACGACGGCCGCGATCTGGCGGCGGCCTTGCAGACGATCATCGAGATCGGCGATCCGCAGGCGTTAACAGCGGCGATCAGCGATGCGTTTCCCGGCGCGCGACTGAAAATCGCGCCGTTGGCCGGTGGACGCTTCGCTATCGAGTTTTATCAGGAAGGCTTGTTGCGGCCATTGTCGGCGGCGGAATTGTCAGACGGAACCTTGCGCTATCTGCTGCTGGTTGCGGCGTTGCTGACACCGCGACAGCCGACACTAATGGTGCTCAACGAACCGGAAACCAGCCTGCACCCGGACCTGCTGCCGGCGCTGGCAAGGCTGATCATTCGCGCTTCGGAGCAGTGTCAGGTGTGGGTGGTGTCACATGCACGGCGCCTTATCTCGGCGTTGCAGGAAGACCCGGAATGCAATTGCATCGTGCTGGAGAAGACGCTGGGCCAGACCGGGATTGTCGGGCAGCGGGTGCTGGATGAGCCGGCGTGGCATTGGCCAGACTAGCCCATTCGATCGTTCCCACGCAGAGCGTGGGAACGATCAACAGGCAATCACCCCTGCCACTTGCCCCCTTCAACAATCACACTCTCAGGCCGGGTGTCATCGCTCAGTTCTTTGCGCACATATTGGTCATACAGCTTGAGCAGGTATTTCTCCTCGCCCAACCTGGCCAATTCGCTGTTGACCCAGTCACGCAACTCGAGGTTGCCCTTCTTCACCGCCGGTGCAATCGGCGCCTCGGCACCCAGTTTTTCCTCCAGCACGCGATAGCCCGGGTTCTGCTTGGCCCAGCTGAACAGCACCAGATTGTCCTGCGCGTAAGCATCGCCACGACCATTGGCTAGGGCTTGCAGCGACTCGGAGTTCTTTTCGAACTTGAGCAGTTTCCAGTGCGGATGGTTTTTGGTCAGCCAGATATCCGCGGTGGTGCCGGTGGTGACAATCGTGGTGCGCGTCGCCAGATCATCGAGTCTGTTCACCGAGCTGCCCTGCGGCACCAGCGCCTGCACGGCCACCTTGAGGTTCGGGTTGGTGAAATCCACCGCTTCCTTGCGTTCCGGGGTGACGGTCATGTTGGCGAGGATCAAGTCGACCTTGTCACTCTGCAGAAACGGAATACGGCTGGCAGGCTCGACGGCGACGAACTCGACCTTGTTTTCGTCGCCGAGCAGGTCCTTGGCGAAGCGCCGGCCAATGTCGGTGTCGAAGCCGACGTAACGCCCGGCCTCATCGACGAAACCGAACGGTGGCTTGTCAGTGAAGACGCCGACAATCAGTTTGTCGCGGGCCTTGATCTTGTCCAGATAACCGGCCGGCGCGGTGTTTTCGCTGGCGACTTTCGGCTTTGACGGCTCTTCGGTTTTACCGCAACCGGCAAGCAAGGCGAGGCTGAGCAGGGGCAGTAACAAAGCGGCAGTTTTCATAGCGGTTCCAGTTCCTTTTTCGGATTCGTTTCTGGCGATGTTGCAACGAAGGAGAATTTCTCCAGAAACTGCTGCGCGCGTGCGGTTTGCGGGTTCGTAAAGAAAATCTCGGGCGGGTTCTGTTCGAGGATGCGTCCGGCATCCATGAACACGATGCGGTCGGCCACCGCGCGGGCGAAGGCCATTTCGTGGGTGACGATCAACAGGGTCATGCCTTCGCGGGCCAGACCCTGAATGACTTGAAGTACTTCCTTGACCATTTCCGGATCGAGGGCGGCGGTGACTTCGTCGAAGAGCATGACCCGCGGGTTCATGCACAGCGAGCGGACAATGGCGATGCGTTGCTGCTGGCCGCCGGAGAGCTGACGCGGGAAAGCATCGCGCTTGTCCAGCAGGCCGACACGCTCAAGCAAGGCTTCGGCCTGCTGCTGCGCTTCGCGACGCTGGCGCTTCTGCACCTTGAGCGGGCCGAGCAGCAGATTGTCGAGCACGCTCATGTGCGGGAACAGGTGATAACTCTGGAACACCATGCCGATCTGCTGGCGAATTTCGCGCCAGTCAGTGGCCTTGTCCAACAGCTCTCGGTCGAGGAATTTCAGGCTGCCGCTGTGGGCCTCTTCCAGACCATTGAGGCAACGCAGCAAAGTACTTTTGCCGCAACCGCTGGGTCCGAGAATGACCACCACTTCGCCGCTCTGCACTTGCAGGTCGATGCCATCGAGCACCTGCTGCGCGCCATAGAATTTGTTGAAACCGTGAAACTCGATCAGTGCGCTCATGCTTGCGTCCAGCGCCGCTCCAGCACGCGCGAAGCGGCCGAAAGCGGGTAGCAGATGAAAAAGAAAAACAGGAACAGCGCACCGTAGATCAGTACCGATTCATAGGTGCGCTCGATGATCTGCTGACCGACCTTGATCACATCGACGACGCCGATCAGCACCGCCAGGGAACTGGTCTTGATGATCCGCGTATAGACGTTGATGGTCGGCGGCGTCATGCGCTTGAGCGCTTGTGGCAGCAGCACGTAGCCATAGAGTTGAGCTGCATTGAGGCCGATCGACAGCCCGGCTTCACGCTGTCCGCGCGGCAACGAATGCAGCGCACCGCGCGCTACCTCGCCAACTTCGCTGGCGCCCCACAGCGACAGCACCAGCACCGCGCACCAGAAGCTCGGCAGGCTCAGGCCGAAGAAAATCGGCAGACCGAAGAACAGCAGATACAACCAGACCAGCACCGGAATTGCCCGGAACAGCTCCAGATAGATGCGCAGAATCGCGTTCAGCCACGTGACGTTCAACGTGCGCAACACACCGTAGAACACACCGCCGATCGTGCTGATGGCGATGCTCAGAAACGAGATCGACAGGGTTTGCCCGGCGCCTTTTGCCAGTTGCGGCAACGACACCCAGAGCAGTTCAAGACCCGAACTGGCCATGCTGGAGCCTCCTTTCCAGACGGCTGAGCAACAGCGACAGCGGCAAGAACAGCAACACGCAGATCAGCGTCAGCACGGCGAGCATTTCGTAGGTTTTGTAATAGAGCGCGATATAGCTCTTGGTGGTGTAGAGGATTTCCGGCACCGCCACGGCCGAAACCACGGTGGTTTCCTTGAGCAGGAAAATGAAATTGGCGAACAGTGACGGCAAGCTGAGGATCCCCGCCTGCGGCAGGATCACATAGCGCAGCAACTGGCCGTGGGACAGGCCAATCGACCGCCCGGATTCCAGTTGTGCCTGGGGCACCGCATCGACGCCGGCGCGCAGCACTTCGGTGAGGTAGGCGCCGCCGAGAAAAGTCATGGTGATGATTGCCGCAGTGAAACCGGAAACCTGGATCCCCACTGCCGGCAACGCGAAGTAGACGAAGAACAGCTGAATCAGCAACGGCGTGTTGCGCGCCAGCTCTACGTAGAAGCCGACCAGTTTTTGCAGGTATGGCGTGCGAAACACCAGAATCGTCGCGTTGAGCAGCGCGACCAGCAGCGAAGTGGCGATCGCAATCAAACCGACCTGCAGAGTCACGCCGACGGCTTTGAAAAAAGCCGGCAGAGTGCTGAGGATAAAGGCGTAGTCCAAAGTCATGAAGCGTCCTGACGCTGCTTGGTAAGCGGCGATGATGCAATCCATGGACGGCGGATGGCCGTCCGGCAGGCACTGACTTTATAGGTATAAAAACCATAATTTAAATACCTTTAAAGCATATTGATATCACCCAAAAAACTATCCTGTGGGTTTGCCGGGAACGAATAAGACGGCTATTTTTCTTTGCGCTGTAGGACGGATCTTTTTTTCAGGAAAGACCTCCAAGGACCCACAGCTTTTGGCCAGACTCTCCGGCCCATTCACCACAAGGAAGAAAGACATGGACGTAAAAGTGCCGCAGCGGCTGGATCCGCAGGACATTGTGAAATTGTTGAGGGCGTTGCGCCGGGCGTTGAAGACGCAGGTGGCCTGAGCCTTTGATCGTTCCCACGCGCAGCAAAGGAATGCAGCCCGGGACGCTCCGCGTCCCATCCAGA
>NZ_WBRZ01000118.1:0-16393 GCF_008923895.1 Pseudomonas sp. GXM4 | reverse complement strand
GCTCCGCTTTCGCGAGCAAGCTCGCTCCCACAGTGAATCGCATTAGATTGAGAGGCTTCATTTCACGGCACCGAACGAGAGGCCGCGTACCAGTTGCTTCTGGCTGATCCAGCCAAAGATCAGAATCGGCGCACAGGCCAGGGTCGAGACGGCCGACAACTTGGCCCAGAACAATCCTTCGGGACTTGAATACGAGGCGATCAATGCGGTCAGTGGTGCGGCATTCGATGAGGTCAGATTCAGCGACCAGAACGCCTCGTTCCAGCACAGGATCAGCGACAGCAGTACGGTCGAGGCGAGGCCGCCCTTGGCGATCGGCAACAGCACGCGAACCATCTCCTGCCACAGCGTCGCACCGTCGAGGCGGGCGGCTTCGAGGATGTCCTTGGGGATGTCCTTGAAGTAGGTGTAAACCATCCAGACCACGATCGGCAGGTTGATCAGCGTGTAGATCACGATCAGCGCGATGCGCGTGTCGAGCAGGCCGAAACTCTTGGCCAGCAGGTAGATCGGCATCAGCACGCCCACCGGCGGCAGCATCTTGGTCGAGAGCATCCACAGCAGCGTGCCTTTGGTGCGCTGGGTTTCATAGAACGCCATCGAGTATGCCGCCGGCACCGCGATCAACAGGCACAGGGCGGTGGCGCTGAAGGAGATCACCACCGAGTTCCAGGCGAAGCTGAAGTAATCGCTGCGCTCGTTGATGTGCAGGTAGTTCTCCAGCGTCGGCGTGAAGATGAACTGCGGCGGCGTGGCGAAGGCGTCGATTTCGCTCTTGAAACTGGTCATCACCATCCAGAAGATCGGGAAGAAAATCACGATCGCGATGGCCCAGGCCAAGGTGCCGAGCAGCAGGCTTTGCAGGCGGCGGGATTGTTGGAGGGTCATGGTAGGCCTCACGCTTTGTCAGTCAGGTTTTTGCCGATCATCCGCACCAGAATGATCGCGGCGATGTTGGCGATGACCACGGCAATCAAGCCGCCGGCCGAAGCCATGCCGACATCGAACTGCACCAGCGCCTGGTTGTAGATCAGGTAGGCGAGGTTGGTCGAGGCGTAGCCGGGGCCGCCGTTGGTAGTGGTGAAGATTTCGGCGAACACCGAGAGCAGGAAGATCGTTTCAATCATCACCACCACAGCAATCGGCCGCGCCAGGTGCGGCAGGGTCAGGTGCCAGAAAATCGCGATCGGGCCGGCACCGTCCAGGCGTGCGGCTTCTTTCTGTTCCTGATCCAGCGATTGCATCGCGGTCATCAAAATCAGGATCGCGAAGGGCAGCCATTGCCACGAAACAATGATGATGATCGACAACAGCGGGTAGTGCGCCAGCCAGTCCACCGGTTGCGCACCGAACAGCTTCCAGATGTAGGCGAGGATCCCCGAGACCGGGTGGAAAATCAGGTTCTTCCAGATCAACGCGCCGACGGTGGGCATGATGAAGAACGGCGAGATCAGCATCACCCGCACCAGACCGCGACCAAGAAATTCGCTGGCCTCCAGCAACGCGCTGATCAATACGCCGAATACCACACTGATCAGCAGCACGCTGCCGACCAGCAGCAACGTATTGGTCGCGCCGGGCATGAATCCCGAATCGGTGAGGAAATAGGTGAAGTTCTCCAGCCCGACGAATTCGTTCTCGCCGGGGTAGAGCAGGTTGTAGCGGATCATCGAAAAGTACAGGGTCATGCCCAGCGGCACGATCATCCACAGCAGCAACAGCGCCACCGAAGGGCTGACCAGAAACCAGCCGGGATTGCGCACCCGCAGCTTGCGCTGCGGTGGCGACAGGTCGATGTGGGCTTTGGCAGTTGAAGTATTCATGGCATTCACAACCGAGTGGGTGCAGATAAATGTTCAGGAAAAAACCAGCATTCCTGACATCGACGCGGACCCTGTGGGAGCGGGCTTGCCCGCGATGGCGATGGAGAGGACGACATCAATGTTGAATATGACGGCCTCATCGCTGGCAAGCCAGCTCCCACAGGTTTAGAGGCGTTACTTGGGATAACCCGCGCGCTTCATCTCCCGTTCCGTAGTCTGCTGCGCCGCCGCCAGCGCCTGATCCACCGTGGTCTGGCCGATCAGCGCAGCCGAGAACAGCTTGCCGACCTGGGTGCCCACTGCCTGGAATTCGGGGATGGTCACCAATTGAATGCCGATGTACGGCACCGGTTTCAGCGTCGGTTTGCTTGGGTCAGCGGCTTTCAGCGATTCCAGCGTCACCTTGGCAAACGGCGCAGCGCTCATGTACGCATCGCTGTAGGTCGAAGCGCGGGTGCCCGGTGGCACGTTGGCGATGCCATCGGTCTTGGCAACCAGTTCGCCGTACTCTTTGGACGTGGCCCAGGCGCTGAAGGTTTTTGCTGCGTCCTTGGCCTTGGAACTGGTCGGAATCGCCAGCGCCCACGAATACAACCACGCCGAGCCTTTATCCGTGACCTGATGCGGAGCGAAGGTGAAACCGACGCTATCGGCGACCTTGCTCTGGGTCTTGTCGGTGACGAACGAACCAGCCACGCTTGCATCGACCCAAATCGCGCATTTGCCGCTGTTGAACAGGGCGAGGTTTTCGTTGAAACCGTTGCTCGACGCGCCCGGCGGGCCGGATTTCTTCATGGTGTTGACGTAGAAATTCAGTGCGTTTTTCCATTCCGGGCCGCTGAATTCCGGTTTCCACTGCTCATCGAACCAGCGCGCGCCGTAAGCATTGGCGACCGTGGTGACCAGCGCCATGTTCTCGCCCCAACCGGCCTTGCCGCGCAGGCAGATGCCGTACTGCTCTTTGTCTTTCTGGGTGAGCTTTTCCGCAAACCCGGCGATCTCTTCCCAGGTCGGCCGCTCCGGCATGGTCAGCCCGGCTGCCTTGAACAGGTCGGTGCGGTAATAGGTGATCGAACTCTCCGCGTAAAACGGCAGCGCATACAGCGAACCCTTCACCGACAGGCCTTCGCGCACCGACGGAAAGACATCGTCGAGGGCGTAACTGGCCGGCAGGTCCTTCATCGGCTCCAGCCAACCCTTGCCGCCCCAGAGTGCGGCTTCGTACATGCCGATGGTCAATACGTCGAACTGGCCACCCTGTGTGGCGATGTCGGTGGTCAGGCGCTGACGCAGGACGTTTTCTTCCAGCACCACCCAATTGAGCTTGATGTCCGGATGCTCGCTCTCGAAGGTTTTCGAGAGTTTCTGCATGCGGATCATGTCGCTGTTGTTGACGGTGGCGATGGTCAGGGTCTGGGCGCCAAGGCTGACGCTGCTGAGGGTCATGCAGGTGAGAGCGAGCAGAGCTTTTGCAGTGGGTTGCATCGTGCACTCCTTTTCTGACACCCAACGGGGCAGAAGGACAGTTATTGTTTTTGTGTCTTCCGAATGCAGGAAGAATCTGCGCTGATTACAGCCTTCCACGGCGGGGCTGACAAATCATCCCTAGCACTTTTGTTGATACTTTTTTGCACTGGGGTTTGGTGGGAGGAACGCAGGGAAGGGGCACGCAGCGGACATGTTCTGTCGGATGCGTACAGGTTTTGTCTTGAAATGAGCACTAGTGGGAGCGAGCTTGCTCGCGAATGCGGTGTGTCAGCGTTATCTGAGTGGGCTGACACTAAGCCATTCGCGAGCAAGCTCGCTCCCACAAGGGAATGATGGTGTCAGGAATGGTTTTGTTCAGTCAGCCGCTGCACTGCCAGCCGTCGATAGTGCGACGGCGTCATGCCCTTGAGTTGCTGAAAGCGTCGATTGAAGTTGGAAATATTGTTGAAGCCCGACTCGAAGCACACCTCGGTCACCGGTTTGTCGCCGTCGGCCAGCAGTTCACAGGATTTGCTGATGCGCAGGCGATTGACGAATTCGATGAAGTTGCGCCCGGTGGCCTGTTTGAATACCCGGCTGAAGTAAGTTGGCGTCATGCCCAGGTGCTCGGCCACTTCTTCCAGTGAAATGTCCCGGGCGTAATGGCTGAAGATGTAATCGACCGCGCGGTTGGTGCGGTCGATATTGTGTTCGTCGGCCAGTTGCGGGGTGGTGGCACCGGACAGCAACTGGAAGTCATCACTGGCCGCAAGCAATTCCATCAGGATGAAAAAGTGCCCGAGGCGAGTGATGCCGGTGCTGTCGGCGATCCGCTGCATGAGTGTCATGGCCTGACGGATCGTGCGCTTGCAGCGAAATTCGATGCCGTACTGCGCGCGCTCAAGCAGTGGCGCCAGGGATTTCAGCTCAGCGAACACCTGGTGCCCGCTCTCGAACAATTCGTCGGTGAAGTTGACCAGCATGTCGCGCTTCTCCACCACTTCATCTTCAGCGACCTGGCTGATCCAGTTGTGCGGCAGGTTGGGACCGGTCAGAAACAGGGTTTCCGGATAGAAGTTGCCGATGTAATCGCCGATGAACACTTTGCCGGAACTGGCAACGATCAGGTGCAGTTCGTATTCCTTGTGGAAATGCCAGCGCACCAGCGGGCAGGGGAAGCCGTGCTGGCGGTAGATGATGGACAAGCCGTTATGGTCGTCCATCAACTCGTAGGAAGGGTCGGTCACGCGAGCGTTTCGGGTCATGACAAGGCACTTTTTTATTATCGCTGCGCGATCATGCCTCGTTTTTTGCCATTTGTGCACTTCCGACCGGCCGTCCGTGGTAACCGCTCAGTTGGGCTTGTCGCGGGCCTTTTGCAAGTTGGCCATTTGGCAGAAACGCACGATGTTCGAATTCTTGATGAAGTCGAAATTGATGATGTTGCACTTGCGCGCCCAATCGGATTTTTCCGGGTCGAACCACTCGTCAAGACTGTCGAGGATTCGCTGCGGGCCGCCGAGTGTGTAACTGGTTGCCGACAGCGACCACGGGCGGCGCGTACTGACAGGTGTGCTCAGTACGTTGTCTATATAGCCATAGAGATCCGAGGTGCTGACCTGTGATTTGCCGATCCACTTGTGATTGATTTGGCTATAAAAGCGGAAGTCCAGGGTTTCCCAGGTCATCGGCGCAGCTACCATAATGCGCTGCAATGGATCGATGGCTTTGAGTTGGCCAATTGTCAGATGCAGATTTTCGGTGGGAATGATCCGTTCCCCAAGGTGCTCCAGCAAAGCTGTTCTGAATTCCTCATGGTTGAATGGATCTGTAGCGTTGGAAAGTTCATGAAAGTCCAGAACGATAAACTCGTTCGGGCTTCTTTCATAAAACCCCTTAAGGTCTCTGATCAGGTCTTCAAGCGTTCGCGAAGAGTTGAAGCCATTGTGCTGGAAACGGAATCTCGCCAGTTGTTTCGCCTTGCTGTTGTAAACAAGGCGTACATCAAGTGCGCGAGCGCCGCGATTCAACTGCGAATAAAACGAAACGTCCTGGCAGGCAAGCCAGTTTTTCCCGGGAATCAGGGCGTAAGACGCTTCCCAGTCACAGCCGGCGTTATGCGCGCCGGGCAGGGTCATTTCGAATAACGAAAGATTATCGATTTGTGGTAAATCAGCCATCCATTGATGGGTTGGTATATCGTCGAAGTTTTCCATGTTGCATATCCTGCGAAGTGGTTGATTAGTTGCGCGCAGGATGTTTATAAGCATGTTCGCGTTATTGCGAAAGTTCGCTTTTAATGCAAGTCATGTAATTGATGTAATCAACGCTCTGTTGGATTTAACTGGTTTTTCGCTTCGATCCATTGAGCCATGTATTGAGTGCTTTTGAGTGTGTGATGTCGCAGCATGGCGCCGGTGAAGTTGTCGTTTCTAAGTTGTGCCAAGTGTTGTCGGCAATCAGCTATCCGGTTGATCAGACGCGGGCCATGTACGCTGCGCTGATAACGCTGCTGCAAAAGTGCCGAAGCCTGAATCTGCGCCTGCTGCCAGCGCGCTGGATCTTCGTACAGTTGCACGGCCTGTTCGGCGAAGGTATTTGCGTCCAGGGCAACCGCTCCCGGCCAAGGAGCATCGCTGTGCATGGCTTCGGCGCCGATTGGTGTGGTCACGCTTGGCGTGCCACAGAGCATGGCGTCGACCAGTTTGCCCTTGATTCCCGCGCCAAAGCGCAATGGCGCAAGGCAGACCCGCGCTGCCGACATCACTTCAAGCGCATCTTCGGCCCAGTCCATGATGTGAAAGCCTTGGGCCGGGTTGTGCAGTGCGGTGGCTTTGGGCGGCGTATAGGCGCCATAGATATGCAGTTGCGCGCGAGGCAAGCGCGCGCGGATCAGCGGCCAGAGCGTGGTCTTCATCCAGAGCACGGCATCCCAGTTTGGCGCGTGACGGAAGTTGCCAATGCTGAGGAAATGCGCGCGCTCTTCGAAACCTGGCGCGGCGGTGTCCGGAAGATCAATCATCAACGGACACCAATGCAGGATTTGCCGAGGCAGGCCGAATTCCTCCACCAGCAGGTCGATCTCGACTTCGGAAATCATCAGGTTCAAATCGCACCGGTACAGCGCAGCGATTTCCCGTTTGGCCAGATCGGTGCTCGCCATCAGCTGGAATTCTTCGTGCAATGCCGGTGCGAACAGTTCGGTGAAATCAGTCTGCTCGTCGTCGCTTTTCAGCCGGTCTTTCAGACGCTGATGACGCGCATGCCGCAGGCTTTGCAGGTCGGATGTTTCGAGGATGCGCAGGGCGTCCGGGCAGTGTTTCTCCACCCGCCAGCCAAACTGTTCTTCCATCATGAACTGATCGAACAGCACGATATCCGGCGCCAACCCGCTGATGAACGTATCAAAGCTGCTGTTGTTGAGTTCGATCGGCACTTCGCGAATGCCCAGCGCCGTCAGATCAGCCTTGTGTTCCCCCGGGCCGGCCGGGCTGCTGAACGTGATGTCCCAGCCTTGCTCGAGAAGCGTTTCGAGGATCTGCATGACATGCCCGCTGGCCGCCGAAGAGCGGGGCTCGGGCCAGACGTAGCCGATGACCAGGACTTTGGTGGGAACGGAGTGGGACATCACTGGATTCTCGGCGCATAAAAAAGGGCGCAATTAAACCACAGTGATGTGTGCTCATCGCCAGTTCAGGTTGATCACGATTGCTCGGGTTCCAGCCAATGCTGGTAGATGCGCAGGACTATTCCAGTATGGATTTGACCTTGTCGCGTAACTGGTCAATCGAAAACGGTTTGCCGATGACATGCATGTCGCCGGGTACTTCGATAGTCTCGGCATAACCGCTGGCAAACAGGATGGGCAGAGCAGGGCGCAGCTGACGGGCCCTTTGAGAGAGTTCGCGGCCATCCATTCCAGGCAGGCCGTGGTCGGTCATCATCAAATCGATGGCTTTGCCAGGATCCGCAAGGATTTCGAGTGCCGCGTTGCCGTCATCAGCCTCCAATACCGTGTATTCCAGCTCCTCCAGCACATCCACGATGAGCATGCGCACGATGTCGTCATCTTCTACGACAAGGATAGTGGAGGCATTGGCAGACATGGCAGGACTCTCAAAAATTGAAATCGGGGGATACCGGGCAAGCGAATTTTGCCGGACTCTTGCATGAGTAAGTGGCGCATAGCCACAAGTTCCCGAGCTGATACAAAAAAGAACAGGTCAGTGCGGTGCGGCAAGGATAACCGTTGGCGTCGTCCAATGCGCAGGCGTGTGTAGGAAAATGCCATCATTTGTGTGAGAAAAATGGATCCATGGCGGGGTTTTGGGGCAAACTCTCGGGTTTTCAACAGTTCGACAAGGCTGCCCCATGTCCTCTCCGTCCTCGGTTGATGAACAACGGTTCCGCAAACTTCTGAGTCGCAACGTCAGCCTGCCGCTGGGCGTCGGCGTGCTCAGCGCCGTGTTCTTCGTCTCGCTGATCACTTATTTGCTGTCGGTCATCCAATGGGTCGAGCACACCGACCGGGTGATCAATAACGCCAATGAAGCGGTGAAGCTCACCGTTGATCTGGAAACCGGCATGCGCGGCTATCTGCTCAGCGGTGACGAGCACTTCCTCGACCCGTATGAGATCGCCAAGCCGCGCATTGATGTTGCCCTCAATACGTTGCTGGAGCTGACCGCCGATAATCCGGTGCAGACCGATCGCTTGCGCCGTTTGCAAGCCTTGCAGGTGGAATGGGCCAACTACGCGCAGTCGATGATCGATCTGCAGCGCAGCAGCGGTGATTATCGAGGCGCGGTCAAGGCCGGGCGGGGCAAGCGCCTGACCGATGAAATCCGCAAGCAATTCGAGGACGTCATCGAGACCGAGCAAGTGCTGCGCGCCACGCGCAACGAGGATGTGCGTCGCACCACCATCTGGAGCATCACTCTTTATCTGATCTTCATCGTCGGGATCAGCGGTTTGCTGGCCTACATCGGCCGCCGTGATCTGCTCAACCTGTCGACCAACTACAGCGCCAACCTCGCCGCGCAGCTGGCCAGCGCTGAACGCCTGGAGAAGCAGGCGTGGCTGCGCAACGGCCAGACACAATTGGCCGAGCAGGTGCTGGGGCAACTGACGCTGAACCTGCTGGGGCGCAATATTCTGCAATTCTGCGCGCAATACCTTGGCACTGCCGTCGCCGCGCTTTATGTGCGCGAAGAACATGGCGGCCTCAAGCGCGTGGCGACTTATGGTTTCTCCCGCGAGCAGGAAGAGCTCAATCAAACGATTTACAGCGGCGAAGGCATCGTCGGCCAAGTGGCAGAACAGGCACGCCTGATCCGTCTCGACGCGGTCCCGGGCGACTATTTCAAAGTCAGCTCCGGGCTCGGTGCAGGTCTGCCGCACAGTGTGCTGGTGGTGCCGACCAGCGATGACGACCGGGTCAACGGGGTAATCGAGCTGGGCTTCCTGCGTCCGCTGTCCGAGCGCGATATCGAACTGCTGGAACTGATTGCTGGCAACATCGGCACCTCGATCGAAGCGGCGCGTTACCGTCAGCGCTTGCAGGAAGTGCTCGCCGAAACCCAGCAGCTCAATGAAGAGCTGCAAGTGCAGCAGGAAGAACTGAAGACTGCCAACGAAGAGCTGGAAGAACAGTCGCGGATTCTCAAGGAATCCCAGGCGCATCTGGAAACCCAGCAAGTGGAGCTGGAGCAGACCAACGAGCAGCTCGCCGAGCAGCGCGATGCGATGGACAAGAAAAACACCGAGCTGAATCATGCGCAGATCCAGCTTGAAGAGCGTGCCGAAGAGCTGCAACGTTCGAGCAAGTACAAGTCCGAATTCCTCGCCAACATGTCCCACGAACTGCGCACGCCGCTCAACAGTTCGCTGATTCTGGCCAAGCTGCTGGCGGAGAACCCGCAGCAGAATCTGTCGGCGGAACAGGTCAAGTTTGCCGAATCGATCTATTCGGCCGGCAACGATCTGCTCAACCTGATCAACGACATCCTCGACATTTCCAAGGTCGAGGCCGGCAAGCTTGAAGTGATTGCCGAAAACACCCGCGTCGATCGTCTGGTCGACGGCTTGCGCTCGATGTTCGAACCCTTGGCGGCGGACAAGAAACTGGCCTTCAGCGTCGAGGTTCAGCCGGACGCACCGGGCTTGCTGTTCACCGACCGTCAGCGTCTGGAGCAGGTCATCAAGAACCTGCTGTCCAACGCGATCAAGTTCACCGAGCACGGCGCCGTGAGCCTGACCATCACCGCGCAGCCGAATGATCACATCGCCTTCAGCGTCAAGGATTCCGGGATCGGTATCGCTGCCGATCAGCAAGAAAGTATCTTCGAGGCGTTCCGTCAGGCGGATGGCACCACCAATCGCAAGTACGGCGGCACCGGTCTGGGCCTGTCGATCTCGCGGGATCTGGCGACGTTGCTGGGCGGTTCGATCAGCGTCGACAGCGTGCCGGGGCAGGGCAGTACGTTTACGCTAGTGTTGCCGCGTCAGTATCACGAATTCGGTGAAACGCCGGCCGCGCCGCTGACCTTCCACCCGGCACCTGTGACGCCTGCGCCAGTTGCTGTTGCGGCTCCGCTCGCATCGGCGATTCCAGCGGTTATCCCGCGCTTTGCCGACGATCGCGACAAGGCACCGTTCGCCACCCGCTGCATTCTGGTGGTGGAGGACGAACCGAACTTCGCCCGTATCCTCTATGACCTGGCCCATGAGTTGGGCTACATGTGTCTGGTCGCCCACGGCGCTGACGAAGGTTACGACCTGGCGCGCGAATTCGTTCCGGATGCGATCCTGCTCGACATGCGCCTGCCGGATCATTCCGGTCTGACCGTGCTGCAACGCCTGAAAGAACGCGCCGAAACCCGGCACATTCCAGTGCACGTGATTTCCGTGGAAGACCGCGTCGAAGCGGCCATGCACATGGGCGCGATCGGCTACGCAGTGAAGCCGACCACCCGCGAAGAGCTCAAGGATGTGTTCGCCCGTCTCGAGGCCAAGCTGACGCAGAAGGTCAAACGCGTGCTGCTGGTCGAAGACGACGATCTGCAACGCGAAAGCATCGCGCGGCTGATTGGCGACGAAGACATCGAAATCACTGCGGTCGGCCTGGCCCAGGACGCACTGGAACTGCTGCGCACGACCATCTACGACTGCATGGTCATCGACCTCAAGCTGCCGGACATGCTCGGCAACGATCTGCTCAAGCGCATGTCCACCGAGGACATCTGCTCGTTCCCGCCGGTCATCGTTTATACCGGACGCAACCTGACCCGCGACGAAGAGGCCGAACTGCGCAAGTATTCGCGCTCGATCATCATCAAGGGCGCGCGCTCGCCGGAGCGGTTGCTCGACGAGGTCACACTCTTTCTGCACAAAGTCGAATCGCAGCTGTCCCATGAACGGCAGAAGATGCTCAAGACTGCGCGCAGCCGCGACAAGGTCTTTGAAGGTCGCAAAGTGCTGCTGGTGGACGACGATGTGCGCAACATCTTCGCCCTGACCAGCGCGCTGGAACACAAAGGCGCAGTCGTGGTGATCGGCCGTAATGGCCGCGAAGCGATTGAGAAACTTCATGAAGTCGAGGACATCGACCTGGTGCTGATGGACGTGATGATGCCGGAAATGGATGGCTTCGAAGCCACCATGGAAATCCGCAAGGATCCGCGCTGGCGCAAGCTGCCGATCATCGCGGTGACGGCCAAGGCCATGAAGGACGATCAGGAGCGCTGCCTGCAAGCGGGCGCCAACGATTACCTGGCCAAGCCCATCGACCTTGATCGTCTGTTCTCGCTGATACGTGTGTGGTTACCGAAAATGGAACGCATCTAGTGGAACGCAGCAGTTCAGCCGAGCGCAACAGCGAAATCGAATTACGCTTGTTGATCGAGGCGATTTACCTGAAATACAGCTATGACTTTCGCGACTACTCCGGCGCTTCGATCAAGCGCCGGGTGCAGCACGCGCTGAGTCAGTTCGAGTGCGCGACCATCTCGGCCCTGCAAGAAAAAGTCCTGCACGACCCGACCGCGTTCATGCAGCTGCTGCAACTGCTGACGATCCCGGTCAGCGAGATGTTCCGCGATCCGTCGCACTTCCTGGCGATCCGCAACGAAGTGGTGCCGCTGCTGCGTACCTATCCGTCGCTGAAAATCTGGATTGCCGGCTGCAGCACGGGCGAGGAGGTCTATTCGATGGCGATTCTGCTGCGCGAGGAAGGCCTGCTCGACCGCACGATCATCTACGCCACCGACATTAACCCGCGCTCGCTGGAGAAGGCCAAGCAAGGGATTTTCTCCATGGAAAACGTCCGCGCCTACACTGCCAACTATCAGCAGGCCGGCGGTCAGCGTTCGTTTGCCGATTACTACACCGCAGCCTACGGCTACGCGATTTTCGACAAGAGCCTGTGCGAGAACGTGACGTTCGCCGACCACAGCCTGGCCACCGACAGCGTGTTCTCCGAAACCCAGTTGATTTCCTGCCGCAACGTGCTGATCTATTTCAACAAGAAGTTGCAGGACCGGGCGTTCGGGCTGTTCCATGAATCGTTGTCGCATCGCGGCTTTCTGGTGCTGGGCAGCAAGGAAACCCTGGATTTTTCCAATTACTCGAACCAGTTCGAGGCGTTGGTCAAACAAGAACGGATCTACCGCAAATCATGAACGACACCCCGAGCCTGCCTCGCATCGAGGCCGTCGTGATCGGCGCCTCCGCAGGCGGTGTCGAGGCGTTGCTGACCCTGCTCGGGCCATTACGCAAAGGCTATGTGCTGCCGATCATCATCGTTCTGCATCTGCCGGAAGAACGCCGCAGTCATCTGGCCGAAGTGTTCTCCCGCCGTGTGGCGATGCCGGTCAAGGAAGCTGAAGACAAGCAGGACATTGAAGCCGGCACGGTGTATTTCGCCACGCCCGGTTATCACTTGTCGGTCGAAGCGGATCGCAGCCTGTCGCTGAGCCTGGAGGACCGCGTACATCATTCGCGGCCTTCAATCGATTACCTGTTTGAATCCGCCGCTGATGTTTACGGCGAGACACTCGCCGCCGTCCTGCTGACCGGCACCAATCACGATGGCGCGCGCGGGCTGGCCTGCGTCAAGCAGTGCGGCGGCCTGACCATTGTTCAAGACCCCGATGATGCACAAGTCGCCACCATGCCCCAGGCTGCACTGAACGTTCTGCAGCCGGATCATGTCCTACCCATTCACGGCATCGGCCGTCTGCTAGTCGAGCTGGAACGAATCGCATGCTGAGTAATATCCAAGCCAAACTGTTGATCGTTGACGATCTGCCAGAAAACCTGCTGGCGCTGGAAGCGCTGATCAAGCGCGAGGATCGCACGGTCTACAAGGCTCTGTCGGCGGACGAAGCACTGTCGCTGTTGCTGCAACACGAATTCGCCATGGCCATTCTCGACGTGCAGATGCCCGGCATGAACGGCTTCGAACTGGCCGAGTTGATGCGCGGCACCGAGAAGACCAAGAACATTCCGATCATTTTCGTCAGCGCCGCTGGCCGTGAACTCAACTATGCGTTCAAGGGCTACGAAAGCGGTGCGGTGGACTTCCTGCACAAGCCGCTGGACATTCATGCGGTGAAGAGCAAGGTCAACGTTTTCGTCGATCTGTATCGCCAGAGCAAGGCCATGAAACAGCAGGTCGAGGCGCTGGAGCAGGCCCGCCGTGAGCAGGAAGCGCTGCTGCAACAACTGCAAAGCACCCAGCTTGAGCTGGAACAAGCGGTGCGCATGCGCGATGACTTCATGTCCATCGTCGCCCACGAGGTGCGCACACCGCTCAACGGTCTGATTCTTGAAACCCAGCTGCGCAAGATGCACCTGGCCCGGGACAACGCCGCGGCGTTCACCCTCGACAAGATGCAGGCGATGGTCGATCGCGATGAGCGGCAGATCAAAAGCCTGATTCGCCTTATCGAAGACATGCTCGATGTTTCGCGAATCCGCACCGGCAAACTGTCGATCCGCCCGAGTCGTTTCGATCTGGTGCAACTGGTCAGCAATCTGCTGCAGAACTTTGCTCCGCAAATGGAGGCGGCGGAAACCAGCGTTTCCTTTGAGGCGTCCGAGCCGGTCGAAGGTTGCTGGGACGAGTTCCGCATCGAGCAGGTGGTGTCCAATCTGCTGACCAACGCCTTGCGCTACGGCGGTCGCAGCCCGATTCAGGTGCGCGTCTATCGCGAAGGCGAGGAGGCGCGGGTCGAAGTTCAGGACCACGGCATCGGCATCAGCGCCGAGAACCAGAAGCGTATTTTTCAGCAGTTCGAACGGGTGTCCGCCAAGACGGTGGTGGCCGGGCTCGGGCTGGGTCTGTTCATTTCCGAGCAGATCGTCGCCGCCCATGGCGGCTCCATCGTCGTCGAGAGTGAAATCAACGAAGGCGCCCTGTTTCGCGTTTGTCTGCCGATCCAGGAAAACGGCATATCCGACGCAACCTCTGAGTGACCACACGGTCGTATCAGCAGCTATTGACCGAACAAAGGCTTCCCATGAGCGTAGATGCGCAAGATGTAGTACTCGTCGTCGAAGACGAACCGGTTATCTTGATGGTCCTGACGGATTACCTGTCAGGGCAGGGCTATCGCGTGTTGCAAGCGGAAAATGGCGAGCAGGCTTTCGAGATCCTCGCCAGCAAACCTCACCTGGACATGCTGATTACCGATTTCCGCCTGCCGGGCGGGATCTCGGGCGTGCAGATCGCCGAGCCGGCAGTGAAGCTGCGACCGGACCTGAAAGTGATTTTCATCAGCGGCTACCCGCAGGAAATCCGTGAAACCGGCAGCCCGATCACCAGCAAGGCACCGATCCTGGAGAAACCGTTCGATCTGGATGTGTTGCAGGAAAAGATTCAGGAATTGCTGGCCTGATCTCATGCAGGAGCTGCCGAGCCTTCGGCAGCCCCTATAGATTCAGCTATTGATCATCTCGCGCACCTTGGCGGTGAGCAGATCAAAGGTGAAGGGCTTGGTAATCATCTGCATTCCCGAGTCGAGGAAGCCACCGCGCACCGCCGCGTGCTCGGCATAACCGGTGATGAACAACACTTTCAGACCTGGCCGATACTGCCGACCAACCTCCGCCAGTTGACGACCGTTCATACCCGGTAGGCCAACATCGCTGATCAGCAGGTCGATGCGTTGCGTCGAGTTTAGAATCGGCATGGCGCCGTCGGCATCACCGGCCTCCACGAACGCATAACCCAACTCACTGAGCACGGCGCTGACCAACACGCGCACTGCCGGATCGTCTTCGACGATGAGTACGGTTTCGCCATCCATCGCATACGGAGCCTGCTGCGAATCCGAGACGGGAATTTCCACTTCTTCACCACGGAAACGCGGCAGGTAGAGTTTTACCGTGGTGCCTTGATCGACTTCACTGTCGATCGACACATGCCCGCGCGACTGCTTGCTGAAGCCATAGATCATCGACAGTCCGAGGCCGGTGCCCTGGCCGATCGGCTTGGTCGTAAAGAACGGATCGAACGCGCGGCTGACCACACTCTGCGGCATGCCGCTACCGTTGTCAGTCACGCTGAGCATCACGTAATCGCCCGGCTCCAGATTGCTGTAAGCGGCAGTGAAGTCGCTATGCAGGACCTGATTGCTGGTTTCCACCACCAGTTTGCCGCCCTCGGGCATCGCATCGCGGGCATTGATGACCAGGTTGAGCAGGGCGCTCTCGAGTTGATTGGGATCGGCCTCGGCAACCCAGAGGTTGTCGTCCAGGTGCATTTCCAGATGAATGCTCTCATTGAGGCTGCGTTGCAGCAGCTCGCCCATCGACAGCACCAGCGTGTTCATCTGCACGGCTTTCGGGTCGAGCGATTGCCGGCGGGAGAACGCCAACAAGCGGTGAGTCAGGCCGGCGGCGCGGTTGGCGGAGGTCACGCCTAGATCGATCAGGCTGTCGAGGTCTTCGGTCCGGCCCCGGGCCAGACGTCGGCGCAGCAGTTCCAGGCTACCGATGATGCCGGTGAGCATATTGTTGAAGTCGTGAGCGATGCCGCCAGTCAGTTGGCCGACCGCTTCCATTTTCTGCGATTGGCGCAGCGCTTCTTCGTTGTGGCGAAGCTGTGCGGTGCGCTCTTCAACCTGTTGCTCGAGGGTTTCCAGAGTCGATTGCAGGCGTCGTTCGCTTTCACTCAGGTCGATCAGCCGATCGCGCGCTTCATATTGTCGTCGCCGCCCACGCAGGGCGGCGGAGACCAGACTGACCAGCGTCGCGGGATGGAAGGGGCGCTCGAGAAAAGTCACGTTGCCGAGCAGGGTGCTGAGACGCGACGGCGGACCTTGTTCATCGCCGCCATGATGAGTCAGCAGCACGATTGGCATGTCCGACCACGCGGGCTGCTGGTCAAGGTAGGCGATTAGCCCTTCCAGTTCCGGTCCGCGCAGCGCTTCAGCAGCAATCAGCAGCAACCCGGCGCCGACCTCTAGTTCCGTGCACAGAGCGGCGAGATTCGGCGCCACCATGCCGCCGTAACCGGCTTCGTTGAGAATCATCAACGCGATCTGGCTGTCACGACCCATGGGCGCCAGCACCAGCACCCGCTCGGCCAACGGCGTGTTGACCGTCACAAGCTTTCATCCTCAAGCAATGGATTGCTCGCTCCCATGTAGGTCGGCACGCCACGCAGCACGCCCTGGAAGGATTCCAGCGGTTGGCCGATGGTCATGCCACGCGAGGAGATCCGGTATTCACGGATGGTCGACTCGTGGTTGCCGGTACGTTTCTTGATAATCGAGATCGCCCGGCGGACTTTGCCGAGGGCTTCGAAGTAGCGCAACAGAATCACCGTGTCGGCCAGGTAAGTGATATCGACAGGCGCCTGCATATCGCCCACAAGACCGTGCTGGGCGACCGTCATGAAAGTCGCCGCGCCTTTGCGGTTAAGGTACAGCAGCAGCTCGTGCATGTGCAGCACCAGCGCGTTTTCTTCCGGCATCGCTGCCTGATAGCCGTTGATGCTGTCGATTACCACGGTTTTGATACCCAGCTCATCGACGCAACGGCGCACGCGATGGGACCACTCACCGGGAGACAATTCGGCGGCGTCTACTTGTTCGATA
>NZ_WBRZ01000117.1:0-16534 GCF_008923895.1 Pseudomonas sp. GXM4 | reverse complement strand
GAGCGAGCTTCTTTGAATCGATAATCGACTCGATTTGTTCAGGTCGACGTATGACGCAGGACACCTCGGTCGGCTCCCTCTCCTTGGGGAGAGGGCTGGGGTGAGGGGCCGCTTGGAATGCACAAACAAAAACGCCCGACCTTCACAGGCCGGGCGTTTTTGATTTGCCCTGAAATCAGGACTGACTGGATGGCGTCGACGGTGTCGATGCTGCAGTCGGAGTAGCGGCTGCCGTAGGTGCCGCAGCGGAGTTTGCCGCGTTGGCCGGAGCTGTTGGAGCAGTCGATGGTGCGGCGGCCGGTTTCGGCGCAGCGGCTTTCGGCGCGGCCGGTTTTTTCACTGCTGGCTTTTTCGCCGCAGCCGGTTTGGCCGCAGGCTTCGCAGCGGGTTTGGCGGCAGCGGTCTTCGCTGCTGGTTTGGCCGCTGGTTTCGCTGCAGTTTTAGTCGCAGGTTTTGCTGCTGCTTTGGTTGCCGGTTTGGCAGCGGCCTTGGCGGCAACCGGTTTGGCTGCCGCTTTGGCCGCAGGCTTGGCGGCTGCCGTTTTGGCCGCAGCTTTTGCAGCAGGTTTCGCCGCTGCTTTGGTCAGTGGCTTGGCTGCGGTTTTCGCCGCAGATTTGGCCGCTGCAGTTTTAGTGGCAGGTTTCGCCGCAGCGGTTTTTGCCGCCACAGGCTGAGCTTTCAGACCGGTGAGTTTTTCGATCTGCTTGGTCAGCGTGTCGACCTTGGCGTTGAGCGCCTTGACCTCATTGCGGCTCGGCACACCCAGGCGCGAAATCGCGCTGTTCAGGCGCTTGTCGAACGCGCCTTCCAGCTCGTCCCACTTGCCCATGGCGCGGTCTTTCACGCCGCTGATGCGCGACTTGGCCGAGGAGGTCGAGTCCTCGACTTTCTTGCCGACGGCAGTCTTGGTGAGCTTCTCGGCTTTCTCGCCGTCTTTGACCAATGCATCGAAGAGTTTGCTGCCGTCAGTGTCGATCTTCGAGTACACGCCTAAACCAGCCAGCCAGATTTTGCGGGAGTAGGACTCGACCTTCCCGACCCACGAGCTGCTTTCTTTATCGGTGTTCTTTTTGCCAGCCATCCCGTTCTCCTTAAGATTTTCGCGCGACGCGTTCGAGCAATGCCGTCAGCTCATCGAGCTTAGCAGAGAGTGCCTCAACGTCATGTTTAGACGGAATGCCGATCCGATTCAAGGCGCTGGCCACACGGTTGTCGAAGGCCTTCTCGACCTTGTCGAGCTGAACCTCAACGCGACCCTTGAACGAGCTGACCTGAGTGGCCGCGTCATCGATCTCGGCGTTGGCCGCGAGGAGTTTTTCGCTGACGGCTTTTTTGCCTTTCTTTTCAACGGTTTGACCGGCGGCGACGAGTTCTTGAAAGTACTCGCTGCCCTCCTGGCCGACCTTGGTGTAGGCGCCCAGGCCTGCCAGCCAGATCTTGCGGGCATAGGATTTTACGTCGCTCAGAGTGGAAGTCGGAGCGTCGATTTTTTTCTTCAAAATGACTTTGGCCATGGTGCACCTCACGCGCAGAAGGTTTGAGGAACTGCCGGACGAGTGTCGGGCTCAGGCACAAAGTAGGGAGAAAAATTAGAAAGGGCACCCTAACCAGCGGGAGCAACTCTAAACAAATGTGGGAGCGAGCCTGCTCGCTCCCACAGGGGATTGGATTTCAACCTGGAAATCAGGCCAGGGCTTTGTCGAGGGCTTTCTCGATCTCGGCTTTGATCATGCCGCTCATGGCCGACATCATCAGGCCCAGTTCGACGTCGACCCTGATCGAATCGTCCGCCACATGCACTTCACCTTTCACGCCCGAGCGTTTGAGGTTCAGGGTGTCGCCCGACCATTGCGGCTCCAGGCCGTATTGTTCATTGAGCTTTTTGGCCAGTTTGTCGGCCTTTTCGCGGGCGGCGTCCTTGCCCAGAGTGTGGGCGCGCTCAACACTGATTTTGGCCATGGAATGACTCCTGATGATTGAATGGCTGACGTTGAATCTTGACCGCATCTGCGGCAAATCGTCCCGAAGGTTGCCCATCTTACCTTTAGCCATTCCAAGACAAAGCATGGCTTGGGGATTAGAATGTCGCGCAATCTCTTTTGGTGACAGCGATATGACTGATCAGCGCAAAGGCAGCGATGCCGAACCCACCACTCACTTCGGCTTCAAAAACGTTCCGGAAAGCCAGAAAGCGGAAAAAGTCGCTGAGGTTTTCCATTCCGTAGCCGCTAAATACGACCTGATGAACGACCTTCTGTCGGGGGGCATGCACCGTCTGTGGAAGCGATTCGCGATCGAGCTTTCCGGCGTGCGCAGTGGCAACCGCGTGCTCGACATCGCTGGTGGCACCGGCGACCTGACCCGCAAGTTCTCGAACCTCGTCGGCCCGACCGGCCAGGTCGTGCTGGCCGACATCAACGAGTCGATGCTCAAGGTCGGCCGTGATCGTCTGCTCGATCTGGGCGTTGCCGGCAACGTCGAATTCGTCCAGGCCGACGCGGAAAAACTGCCGTTCCCGGACAACCATTTCGACTGCGTGACCATCGCCTTCGGCCTGCGCAACGTGACGCACAAAGAGGACGCGTTGCGTTCGATGCTGCGCGTGCTCAAGCCTGGCGGTCGTCTGCTGGTGCTGGAATTTTCCAAGCCGACCAACGCACTGATGTCGAAAGCCTATGACGCCTACTCGTTCGCCTTCATGCCGCTGATGGGCAAGCTGATCACCAACGATTCGGAAAGCTATCGTTACCTGGCCGAATCGATCCGCATGCACCCGAATCAGGAAACCCTGAAGTCGATGATGGTCGAGGCCGGTTTCGACCGCGTGACCTATCACAACATGACCGCAGGCATCGTCGCCCTGCACCGCGGCATCAAACCCTGATGTTGCTCACCGGGCTGCTCGCCAGCGTCGAACTCGGCCTCAACCGGGTGCTGCGTCTCGACAGCACGGCGCTGCCGCGCCTGGCGCATCTGACCGGCAAGGTGATTGCCGTCGACTGCCGCAGCCCGGCGCTGCAACTGTTCATACTGCCCAGTGACGAAGGCCTGATGCTGGCTTCGCAGTGGGCAGCGGACGTCGATTGCACGTTGCGTGCACCGGCCTCAAGCCTGCTGAAACTGGCCCTGAGCAAGGACAAGACCGCCGTGCTGCACGCCCCGGAAGTCGAGCTCGATGGCGACAGCGGCGTGTTGCTGGAGCTGGCCGGCGTACTGCAGGATCTTGAGCTGGACTGGGAGTACGAACTCTCGCGCTGGCTCGGTCCGGTCGCCACGCAATTGCTCGGTGGCCATCTGCGCAGCCGCGCACGCTGGTATCAACAAGGATTTGCCAGCCTCAACCAGAATCTTGCCGAATACCTCGCCGAAGAATCGCGCACCCTTGTCGGGCAGCGCGAAGCCGAAGCGCGATTCAGCGAACTGGACCGGATCAAACTTGATCTGGAACGACTCGAGGCGCGTTTCGAGCGCCTTTCCCGATCCCTCGACCCAAGCGATAACGCATGAAGCTGCTTGCCGTCCGCCGTCTGTTGCGCATCCAGCGCGTCGTGATCCGCTACCGCCTCGATGACCTGCTGTTCGATCTGCCACTGCCCTGGTTCCTTCTGGCCGTGCGCTTTTTGCTGCCGTGGCGCTGGCTGCCGCGCAAGCCGCTGGAACTCAACCGTGGTGCGCGCTTGCGTCTGGCGTTGCAGGATCTGGGGCCGATTTTCATCAAGTTCGGGCAGATTCTTTCGACCCGCCGCGACCTGTTGCCGGAAGACATCGCCGATGAGCTGATGCTGCTGCAGGACCGCGTGCCGCCGTTCGATTCGCAAGTGTCGATCAAGCTGATCGAAGAACAGCTGGGCAAGAAAATCAGCGAAGTGTTCAGCCGTTTCGACGTTGCCCCGCTGGCCTCGGCCTCGGTGGCGCAGGTGCACGCGGCGCAGCTCAAAAGCGGCGAAGAAGTCGTGGTCAAGGTCATTCGCCCGGGCCTGAAACCGATCATCGCGCAGGATCTGGCATGGCTGTTCATCCTCGCCCGCGCGGCGGAAAAATTCTCCGCTGACGCGCGCCTGCTGCACCCTGTCGATGTGGTGCAGGATTACGAAAAGACTATTTACGACGAACTCGATCTGTTGCGCGAGGCGGCCAACGCCAGCCAGTTGCGCCGCAACTTCGAAGGCTCGCAGCTGCTTTATGTACCGCAAGTCTATTGGGACTGGTGCCGGCCGAAAGTGCTGGTGATGGAGCGCATCTACGGCATCCAGGTCACCGATCTGGCGACCCTCGCCGACCAGCGCACCGACATGAAGATGCTCGCCGAGCGCGGCGTGGAGATTTTCTTCACGCAAGTGTTCCGCGACAGCTTCTTCCACGCCGACATGCACCCGGGCAACATTTTCGTCAGCACGGTCAATCCGTGGAGCCCGCAATACATCGCGATCGACTGCGGCATCGTCGGCAGCCTGACCCCGGAAGACCAGGATTATCTGGCGCGCAACCTGTTCGCCTTCTTCAAGCGTGACTACCGCCGTGTGGCGCAGTTGCACATCGATTCGGGCTGGGTGCCGGCGGAAACCAAACTCAACGAATTCGAAGCGGCGATCCGTACGGTGTGCGAACCGATCTTCGAAAAACCGTTAAAAGATATTTCATTTGGCCAGGTGCTGATGCGCCTGTTCCAGACCGCTCGCCGTTTCAACATGGAAGTGCAGCCGCAACTGGTGCTGTTGCAGAAAACCTTGCTGAACATCGAAGGCCTCGGGCGTCAGCTGTACCCGGATCTGGATCTGTGGAACACCGCGCAGCCGTTTCTCGAGCGCTGGATGCGCGAACGCGTCAGCCCGAAAGCTTTGCTGGGCAACGTGCAGAGCCAGCTGGAGCAGATTCCGCACCTGTCGAACATGGCCCGCGATCTGCTCGAACGCATGTCGCAACCCCACGCCAAAGACCCACCGCCGCCGTGGAGCAAACGCAAGGACGACTGGTTCCTGCGCCTGCTCGGCTGCGCGCATCTGGCCGGCGGCGCGATCCTCGCTGCGGGTGGTCCGCTGACCGAGTGGGCGCATTGGCCCGCCGGAATTATGATCGCAGTCGGTTTGTATCTGGTCGTTCGCCGATAGCACGAATCAGCTGCAAGTTATAAGCTGCCCGCTGCAAGCTTGACGACACCGGAACACCGCAACCTGCTTTTACTTGCAGCTTGAAGCTTGAAACTCGAAGCTGCTTTTCAGGAATTGAAGATGGAAAACTGGCTGGACGAGATCAAGTGGGATGCTGACGGCCTGGTGCCGGCGATTGCCCAGGATCACAAGACCGGGCGCGTATTGATGATGGCCTGGATGAACCGCGAAGCGCTGGAACTGACCGCTGCGGAGAATCGTGCAATCTACTGGTCACGTTCCCGTGGCAAGCTGTGGCGCAAGGGCGAAGAGTCCGGCCATGTGCAGACCCTGCATGAAATGCGCCTGGACTGTGACGCCGACGTGATCATCCTGATGGTTGAACAGATCGGCGACATCGCCTGCCACACCGGCCGTCAAAGCTGCTTTTACCGGGTCTTCGAAAACGGCGACTGGAAAACGGTCGACCCGGTACTGAAAGACCCGCACGCTATCTATTCCGCAGGACACACACATGAGTGACACCCTGACCCGCCTCGCTCAGGTACTTGAAGAGCGCAAAGGCGCAGCCGCCGACAGCTCGTATGTCGCCAGCCTGTATCACAAGGGGCTGAACAAGATTCTGGAGAAAGTCGGCGAAGAGTCGGTCGAAACCATTATTGCCGCCAAGGATGCCGCCATCAGCGGCGATTGCAGTGATGTGATCTACGAGACCGCCGATCTGTGGTTCCACAGCATGGTCATGCTCGCCCAACTGGGGCAGCATCCGCAGGCCGTGCTGGATGAACTGGACCGTCGCTTCGGCCTGTCCGGACACGTCGAGAAAGCCTCGCGTCCGTCCGCCTGAACAACTTTTAGAGAGGAATCGCCACATGGGCATTTTTGACTGGAAACACTGGGTCGTCATTCTGATTGTCGTGGTGCTGGTATTCGGTACCAAGAAACTGAAAAACCTCGGCACCGACGTTGGCGAATCGATCAAGGGCTTTCGCAAAGCCATGAACGACGACGAAAAACCGGCCGAACCGAACGTGACCCCGCCGGCCCAGCCAGTGCCACCGGTGCAGCCGCAAACCACCGCTCAGGCCAACCCGCCGCACACCATCGACGTGCAGGCGCAGAAAGTCGAAGAGCCGATCCGCAAAGACGTGTGAGCACTGACTAATGTTTGGTATCAGCTTCTCTGAACTGCTGCTCGTCGGCCTCGTCGCCCTGCTGGTGCTCGGCCCCGAGCGTCTGCCGGGCGCGGCGCGCACCGCCGGTCTGTGGGTCGGCCGCCTGAAGCGCAGCTTCAATGCGATCAAACAGGAAGTTGAACGTGAAATCGGTGCCGACGAGATCCGTCGGCAACTGCACAACGAACATATTCTGTCGCTGGAGCAAGAGGCGCGGAAGATCTTCAATCCGAACCAGCAGGAGCCGTCGCCGGTCGAGCCTGTGGGCGAGCAGACGATTCACAGCGCTGCCGCTCCCACTGCACCTGCACCTGTTGTAACACCGCCAGGACCGGCGCCGGTTACCACAGATACATCGGTTGAACACGTAGCGCCCTCCGCCGCGCCGACTACACCAGCGCCTCAAGACCCTACACTGCCGCCGCGAGCCCCATGAGCGATCTCCCCGAAAACGACCAGCACATGCCGCTGGTTTCGCACCTCACCGAGTTGCGCACCCGCCTGCTGCGTTGCGTGGCGGCGATCTTCATTATCTTTGCCGGGCTGTTTGCGTTTACCCAGCAGATCTACACCTTCGTCTCGACGCCGCTGCGCCAGTACCTGCCGGTCGGCGCGACGATGATCGCCACCGACGTGTCGTCGCCGTTCCTGACGCCGCTGAAACTGACGATGATGGTTTCGCTGTTCCTTGCGATTCCGGTGATCCTGCATCAGATCTGGGGCTTTATTGCGCCAGGCCTGTACAAGCATGAAAAACGCGTCGCGGTGCCGCTGCTGATCTCCAGCATCCTGCTCTTCTACATCGGCATGGCGTTCGCCTATTACTTCGTATTTCCGCTGATCTTCAAGTTTTTCGCCGCTGCCACCCCGGCCGGCGTGGAAATGATGACCGACATCGCCAGCTACCTCGATTTCGTCATGACGCTGTTCTTCGCCTTCGGCGTGGCGTTCGAGATTCCGGTGGCCGTAGTCCTGCTGGTGTGGATCGGCGTGGTCGACGTCAAATACCTGAAGAAGATCCGCCCGTACGTGATCATCGGCTGCTTCGTGGTCGGCATGATCCTGACCCCGCCGGACATCTTCTCGCAGACCCTGCTGGCTGTGCCGATGTGGATGCTGTTTGAGATCGGCATCCTCTTCGGCGCGCTGGTCAGCAAGCGCGAACGCCCGGACGAAACGCCGGCCGACGACCACAACGACCAGCCGCCAGCGACCCAGGCATGAACCTGCTGCTGCTCGAAGAGGCCGACTTCATTGCGGCCGACCGCGTGATCCTGCGCGACCGGCGCCTGACCCACATGCAGGAAGTGCATCGCTCGGAAGTGGGCGACAGCCTGCGCGTCGGGCGCATCAACGGGTTGATGGGTTCGGCCGAGTTGCTGCGCCTCGAAGCGGGCGAAGCGGAGCTGCGCGTCAGCCTCGATCAGCCACCGCCGGCCAAGCTGCCGCTGACCCTGGTGCTGGCCCTGCCTCGGCCGAAAATGCTCCGCCGCGTGTTCCAGACCGTCGCGACGATGGGCGTGGCCAAGGTGATTCTGGTCAACAGCTATCGCGTCGAAAAAAGCTTCTGGCAGACGCCATTTCTGGAGCCGGAAGCGATTCGTGAGCAGTTGATCCTCGGGCTCGAACAGGCTCGCGATACGGTGTTGCCAGAGATCGTCATCGAAAAGCGCTTCAAGCCTTTTGTTGAAGATCGCTTGCCGGCGATCGCCGAGGGCACCCTCGGCCTGGTCGGCCACCCCGGCCACTTCCCGCCCTGCCCGCGCGCCCTGAACGAACCGGTGACCCTGGCCATTGGCCCCGAGGGTGGCTGGATTCCCTACGAAATCGATCTGCTGGCCAAATCCGGCCTGCAACCGGTGCAACTGGGCGAGCGCATCCTGCGCGTCGAAACCGCCGTCACCGCCCTGCTTGCACGCCTGTTCTGACGCAACCGCGTCGGACAAAAGGCGTTACAGATTGCCATCACCCAGCCGATACAGCCCCTATAAGTCCAATCAAGTGGTCCGAAGGGAGTGGTCGCATGTACCGTTGGTTAGCCGAGAGTCTTGGAAACGTCAGCGTCAAACGCAAGCTGGGCATCGGTTTCGGCCTGGTGCTGTTGCTGACGCTGTTGATCACTTTCACCGGCTGGACCGGCATGAGCGGCATCATCAGCCGTGGCGACAAGCTCGGCTTCATTTCCAGCCTCAATGAGCTAACCAAAGACCTGCGCCTGGCGCGCATGGACTACGACATGCGTCGTGGTGAACAGGGTCCGGGCGCGGTCAATGAATTGCTCAGCAAACTCGAAAGCGGTCTGCAATCGGCACGCGGCATGATCGAGCAGCCATCCGATGTGGCGATGGTCGATCAACAGCTTGCTGCGGTCGCCGAATACAAACGCGCCTTCGGCGAAATGACCCAGGCCACCGTGCACCGTGAAGATGCGCGCAGCAAGCTTGGCGCCAACGCTGACAATGCTGTGGCCAAGGTCGGCGAAGTCGAAAGTGCGCTGCTGCAAGGCGACAGCGTTGCGCAGTACAACGCTGTCATCGAGCTGAGCAAACTGCTGCAGCAGGCGCGCTATCAGGTGCGCGGCTACACCTACAGCGGCAAGGCCGATGCCGAGCAACCGGCGCTGAGCGCCATCGACAACGCCCTGAAAAACCTCGAAAGCCTGCCGACCCGAGTGCCAGAGCAGCACATCGCCAACCTGCAGCAGGCCACCGACTCGCTCAAGGCCTATCGCGCCGCCGTCGCTCAGTTCCGGGATTCGCAGGTCAAGAACGCCGCCGCGCTGGTCAACATGTCGGCTCAGGGCGACATCCTGATCGCGGCCAGCAAGAAGCTCACTGAGTCGCAAACCGTGGTGCGCGACACCGATGCTGCCCATGCCAAGAACATGCTGCTGGTCGCCACTGCGCTGGCACTGGCCTTCGGTCTGATTGCCGCTTGGGCGATCACCCGACAAATCATCATTCCGCTGACCCAGACCCTGAAAGTCGCCGAGCGCGTGGCCGCCGGCGACCTGACCCACAACCTGGTTTCCCTGCGTCGCGACGAACTCGGACAATTGCAGCGCTCGATGCAAAGCATGACCCAGGGCCTTCGCGAGTTGATCGGCGGTATCAGCGACGGCGTCACGCAGATCGCCAGCGCCGCTGAAGAGCTATCCGCGGTGACTGAGCAGACCAGCGCCGGGGTCAATAATCAGAAGGTCGAGACCGATCAGGTCGCCACCGCCATGAACGAAATGGCCGCCACCGTGCAGGAAGTCGCACGCAACGCTGAAGAAGCTTCCGAGGCCGCTGTCGCCGCTGATCAACAGGCCCGCGAAGGTGACAAGGTCGTCGGCGAAGCCATCGCCCAGATCGAGCGTCTGGCAATCGAGGTGGGTCACTCCACTGAAGCCATGGGCGAGCTCAAGCGTGAAAGCGACAAGATCGGCAGCGTCCTCGACGTGATCAAGTCTGTCGCCCAACAAACCAACCTGTTGGCCCTCAACGCTGCCATCGAAGCGGCCCGTGCCGGGGAAGCCGGGCGTGGTTTCGCCGTGGTTGCCGACGAAGTGCGAAGCCTCGCCCAACGCACCCAGAAGTCCACCGAAGAGATCGAAGAGCTGATCGTCGGCCTGCAAAACGGCACTCAGCAAGTGGCGACGATCATGGACAACAGCCGCAGCCTCACCGACAGCAGCGTCGAACTGACCCGTCGCGCCGGCGGCTCACTGGAGAGCATCACTCGCACCGTCTCGGCGATTCAGGCGATGAACCAGCAGATCGCCGCCGCTGCCGAGCAGCAGAGCGCCGTGGCCGAAGAGATCAACCGCAGCGTGCTGAACGTGCGCGATGTGTCCGATCAGACCTCGGCGGCGAGCGAGGAGACTGCCGCATCCAGCGTTGAATTGGCGCGACTGGGCACGCATCTGCAGATGCTGGTAGGCCGTTTCAAAGTCTGAGTTGATGCACAACCCCGGTTCGCCTGTAACCGAGGTGATGCCATTCGCGAGCAGGCTCGCTGCCACCTTGGAATGCGTTTCCCTGTGGGAGCGAGCCTGCTCGCGAAGGCAGCGGCGCGGTATGCGCGTCGTAGGTAACGGGCGCGCCAATTCGGCGACGGATGCTTTGCACTGGTTTTAGGTTTGATCGGTGTTTGCTCGCAGCTCAACAGCGGACATAAAAAAACCCCGCTGATTCAGCGGGGTTTTCTTCATCAGGCCGGCTGAGCCTGCAGGCTCACCGGTCGCAGCGGCAGCAACGGCGCATGCGGATCGGCTTTCACCGAAGCGCGCCAGGCGTCCAGCCACTCAGCGTGACCTTCGGCCCAGACCTGCTCGTGCAGGCGTGCCAGTGCGACAGGGTCGCTGAGCAGTTGCAGGCGATCATGGTTGTTCAGCCCGGCCGGGCCGACCTTGATCGCGTGTCGCACACGTTCCTGACGCAGCCACTCGATCGGCTCGGCCTGGCCGTGACGCGAGGTCGCCAGCGAGCACGCCAGGGCGTTCTGCTGAGGATCGACCACGGCGCGGACGAAGCCGTCGTTGAGGGCGTGATAGCGGTTTTCGTGGGTGTACTGATCGGTGGCCAGCAAGGCCTGTGGCGGATTGTATTCCTCGGGGATGAGGAACAGGCTCTCGTCACGGGTCTTCAGACCAAGGCCGACACGGCTGGAGATCACCGATACCGGGATCGACAGCATCAGCGAACCGACGATCGGCACCAGCCACCAGAGGAAGCTCGGGTTCAGCCAGATCACCAGCAGCGCCCACAAGAAGCCCAGCAACGTCTGCGGACCGTGGCGCTTGACCGCTTCGCTCCACGGCGTCGAGTCGTCGTCACGCTGCGGCGAGTTCCAGGTCGCGGCCCAGCCGAGGAACGCGGCGAGGACGAAGCGGGTGTGGAAAATCATCCGCACCGGCGCCAGCAGCATGGAGAACAGCATCTCCAGCAGCATCGACAGGGTCACCTTGAACTTGCCGCCGAACTCTTTCGCGCCCTTGGCCCAGATCAGGATGATGCTCAACAGCTTCGGCAGGAACAGCAGCACGATGGTCGTCGAGAACAGCGCGATGGCCTTGTCCGGGTGCCATTGTGGCCACAGCGGATAGAGCTGGCGCGGTTCGAGGAAGTACTGCGGCTCCATCAGCGTGTTCACCGCCAGCAACGCGGTCGACAACACCAGGAAGAAGAACCACAACGGCGCCGACAGGTAGGACATCACGCCGGTGAGGAACACCGCGCGGTGCACCGGGTGCATGCCCTTGACCAGGAACAGGCGGAAGTTCATCAGGTTGCCGTGGCACCAGCGGCGATCACGCTTGAGCTCATCGAGCAGGTTCGGCGGCAGCTCTTCGTAACTGCCCGGCAGGTCGTAGGCAATCCACACGCCCCAACCGGCACGGCGCATCAGCGCAGCTTCGACGAAGTCGTGGGACAGGATCGCACCGGAGAACGCGCCCTTGCCCGGCAACGGCGCCAGGGCGCAGTGGTCGATGAACGGCTTCATGCGGATGATCGCGTTGTGACCCCAGTAGTGGGATTCACCCAACTGCCAGAAGTGCAGACCGGCGGTAAACAGAGGGCCGTACACGCGGGTCGCAAACTGCTGCATCCGCGCATACAGGGTGTCCATGCCCGACGCACGTGGCGCGGTCTGGATGATCCCGGCGTCCGGCGTGGCTTCCATCAGGCGCACCAGACTGGTCAGGCACTCGCCGCTCATCACCGAGTCGGCGTCGAGCACGACCATGTACTTGTAGTCACCGCCCCAACGACGGCAGAAGTCGTCGAGGTTGCCGCTCTTGCGCTTCACACGACGGCGGCGACGGCGATAGAAGATCTTGCCGAAGCCCTTGGCCTCGCGGCAGACATCCAGCCAGGCCTGTTGCTCGGCGACGCAGATATCGGTGTCGTTACTGTCGCTGAGGACGAAAAAGTCGAAGCGATCCAGATCACCGGTGGCCGCTACCGATTCGAACGTCGCACGCAGACCGGCGAATACGCGCGGCACGTCTTCGTTGCAGATCGGCATTACCAGCGCAGTACGCGCATCTTTGGGAATCGGCTCGTTACCAGCGCTTTTCCCGGAGATACGGTATTTATCGTGGCCGGTTAGCAACTCGAGGAAGCCCATCAGCGCGGTCCAGAAACCCGCCGAGACCCAGCAGAACAGAATCCCGAACAGAATCAGGATGCTGGTTTGCAGCGCGTACGGCAGCACTTGCGTGGCGGTTTGCAACAGCGGCTGATGCAGGACTTCTTCCAGATCGACGAACGACCAGCCCTGGTACGGCATGATGCCTTTCATGTACCAGCCGGCAACGATGGTCTGGCCGAGCATCAGCAGCAACAGAATGTAGCGGCGGATCGAACCGACCGTGCGCCAGCGCGCGGCCGGCAGGACATTGGCGTCCTTCGGCGGCTGCGGCGGATTGGTGCGACCGGTCAGACGGCGCCAGCCACGCACCAGGATATTGGTGCGCCATGGCTCCGGCACGACCTTGGTGCGGCGAATCGGCGGGGTCGCCTTGAGGCTGACCCGACCGCTGGCGTCGAGCACCAGCATTCCCGCTTCAGCCAGTTCTTCGGCAGTGCTCAGGGTCAGACGCTTGCCCACCGAAGCCTGGGCGGCTTCGGCAGGGGCGTCGAATGTCGAGGACGACAGGCGTTCATGCAGCTCGCTGAACGACTGGCAACCCGCGAGTTCCGCGCGTTGCTCGTCGGTCATCGGCAGATGCGCCAGATACTCGGACAGAGTCTCTGGCTGTACTGGTGAATTACTCATCGGCAGGCAACTGATAGCTCCAGGTCTCGGTCAGGACTTCTTCAGTCGGCGCCGATTCCGGTGTGGCTGGGGCCGCGTCGGCAGCGACTGGCTGCTTGGCGTCTTTGTTGGCCTTGTCCTTGGCGTCGGCTGCAGGCTTGGCTTCAGCCTGTTTGGCTTCGGCGGCCTTGGCTTCCTTGTCGAGTTTTTCCTGTTGCTTGGCGGCAACCTTGTCAGCCTTGGCGACCGACGAATTGGACGCCGGCACCGATTTGCCCAGATCTGCTGTGACCACTGGCTGAACCAGGGCGGCACGCATTTCGGTCGCTTTGCTCGGATCCTTGATCTTCATCCGCAGGGTCAAGCGCCAGCCCTTGGTTTCCGGGTTGTAGCGCACGCTGTTCTCGACCAGTTCGGCGTTGTCACCGACGCTGACCTGACTGCGCACGTCGGCATCCGGCGTCAGTGCCGCCAGCGATGGACCTTCGAAGTCGACCAGATAGGCCACGCTGCCATCGGGCTGACGGATCAGGTTCGATTGCTTGACGTCACCGGTCGAACGCAGGGTCTGTGCCACCCAGGCGCTGTCCGGCGCGTGGAGTGCTGCTTCGTCCATGGTCCAGTGCATGCGGTAGGCGAAGTCCAGCGGCTGGCCTGGCTCCGGCATTTTTTCCGGGCTCCAGAACGCAACGATGTTGTCGTTGGTTTCGTCAGCGGTCGGAATCTCTACCAGATCGACAGTGCCCTTGCCCCACTCGCCCTTCGGCTCGATCCAGGCGCTTGGGCGCTTGTCGTAGCGGTCGTCGAGGTCTTCGTAGTGGCTGAAGTCACGGCCACGCTGCAGCAGACCGAAACCACGCGGGTTCTCGACGCTGAAGTTGCTCACGGCCAGATGTTTCGGGTTGTTCAGTGGGCGCCAGATCCACTCGCCGTTGCCGGCATGAATCGACAGACCGCTGGAGTCGTGCAGTTCACGACGGTAGTTGAGCACTTTCGACGGCTGGTTGGCGCCGAACAGGAACATGCTGGTCAGCGGCGCGATACCCAGTTTGCCAACCTTGTCACGCAGGAACATCTGCGCTTTGACATCGACGATGGTGTCGCTGCCCGGACGCAGGATCAGACGGTAGGCACCAGTGGCACGCGGCGAGTCGAGCAGAGCGAAGATCACCAGGTGCTTGTCGCCCGGCTTGGGCTGCTGAATCCAGAACTCGCGGAAACGCGGGAACTCTTCACCCGACGGCAGCGCAGTATCGATCGCCAGACCACGGGCCGACAGACCATAGGTATGGCCCTTGCCGACGACGCGGAAGTAACTCGCGCCGAGCATGGTCATGATCTCGTCTTGCTTGTCGGCCTTGTTGATCGGGTACAGCACACGGAAACCGGCATAGCCCAGTTGTTCGGTGGCTTTCGGATCGAATTTCAGATCGCCGAAATCGAAGCGGCTCGGATCGTATTTGATCTCCGAGACGGTGTTCGCAGTGATTTCGTTGATTTTCACCGGTGTATCGAAGTGCATACCCTGGTGATAGAAGGAGAGCTTGAACGGCGTCTTCTGATCGGCCCACTCAGCCTTTTCGGTGAGGAAGCGGATCTTCTGGTAGTCCGCGAACTTCATTTCGCGGAATTCGTTCGGCAGGTTGCTGCGCGGGGCTTCGAACTTCTGCCCGGCCAGCTCTTTGGCCTTGGCCGATACGTCGTCAAGATTGAACGCCCAAAGCTGACCGGCGCTGAGCAGGCACAGGAGCGCCGAACCCGCTACCAGAGCACTTCGCATGCGTTTGGCAGACATTTTTGCTGCATTACAGGGACTAACAATCACGAGCAACCCTCGCCGAAAACAGATCAATAAACCAACGGCCAGCTATCTTTATGCCAGGTTGGCGAGCAATGTTCCGACTCCGCCGGGGCAAAATGATTCCCCAATCGGATCCAGACAAGTCTCTACCTAAGTCAAAACGGATCAACGAATGTCGATCCCCGCAGCGCGCGATTATCTAGTAGCCCGGATGACAACGCATCAGGGGTAACAAAGTATTTATCGCGAAAACAGCCTAAAAACAGTCGAAATTGCCGAAAAACATGTTTCAGGCACTGTCAGGTCTGTAACAGGAAGGTTACCGGGCCATCGTTGACCAGGTGCACCTGCATATCGGCGCCGAATCTACCTGATGCCACAGTGCCATGCACCTGTTTCGCCTGACTCAATAAATAGCCGAACAATTCTTCACCCAGCGCCGGCGGTGCGGCCGTGGAAAAGCTCGGACGCAGGCCGCTTTTGGTGTCGGCGGCGAGAGTGAACTGAGAGACCAGCAGCAACCCGCCACCCACATCCGCCAGGGACAGATTCATCTTGCCCTCGGCGTCACTGAATACCCGATAGTTAAGCAGCTTATGCAGAAGTTTGTCGGCGCTGGTACGCGTGTCGTCGGGTTCTACCGCCACCAGCACCAGCAAACCCTGATCGACCGCGCCGACTACCTCGCCGGCGACCTCTACCCGCGCGCCGCGTACGCGTTGCAACAGCGCCTTCATGCTTCTTCGAGCGGCAGGTCGAGCAGGCGCTGGGCCATTTTGCTCGCGGCGCGCACCAGCGCATCGGTGATGCCCGGCTCGGACGCGGCGTGGCCGGCGTCGCGGATCACCTGCAATTCGCTGTTGGGCCAGGCCTGGTGCAATTCCCAGGCGTTGTCGAGCGGGCAGATCACGTCGTAGCGACCGTGAATGATCACGCCGGGCAGATGAGCGATCTTGCCCATGTCGCGGATCAACTGGTTCGGCTCAAGGAAGGCGTTGTTGGTGAAGTAGTGGCATTCGATCCGCGCAATCGACAGCGCGCGCTGCGGCTCGGAGAAACGATCGACCACCAGTGGGTTCGGGCGCAGGGTCGCGGTGCGCCCTTCCCAGGTCGACCACGCCTTCGCCGCATGCATCTGGGCGATCTGATCGTTGCCGGTCAGGCGTTTGTGGAAAGCGTTGAGCAGGTCGTCGCGCTCGTCCAGCGGGATCGGCGCGATGTAGTCCTGCCAGTAATCGGGGAACAGACGGCTGGCGCCGGCCTGATAGAACCACTCGATTTCCTGCGGACGGCAGAGAAAGATCCCGCGCAGAATCAGACCATGGACCCGCTCCGGGTGGGTTTGCGCGTAGGCCAGCGCCAGGGTCGAACCCCAGGAGCCGCCGAACAGCACCCATTTTTCAATGCCCAGGTGTTTGCGGATGCGCTCAAGGTCTTCGACCAGATCCCAGGTGGTGTTGTTTTCCAGGCTGGCGTGCGGGGTGGAGCGACCGCAGCCGCGCTGGTCGAAGGTGACAATGCGATACAGATTCGGATCGAAATAGCGCCGGCTCTGGGCGTCACAGCCGGCACCGGGGCCACCGTGGATGAACACCACCGGTAAACCCTCCGGCGAGCCGCTTTCATCGACGTACAGCGTATGGGTGTCATCGACAGCCAGATCGTGCCGGGCGTGGGGTTTGATCTGCGGAAACAAAGTCTGCATT
>NZ_WBRZ01000116.1:0-16660 GCF_008923895.1 Pseudomonas sp. GXM4 | reverse complement strand
CGGTCTATCTGATGCCCCGGGTTGTCAGGTTTTGGGGCGGCTTCGCCACCCATCGGGGATAAATCCCCTCACCACAAAATTTATGTTCACAGGGAGAAAGGGTGAGGTTCAGCCGCGCTGGGTCAGGCCCATTTTTTTGCGACCTTCTGCCGGCGTCAGCACGCGGGCACCGAGGCGGCTGAGGATTTCCGTGGCGCGTTCGACCAATTGGCCATTGGTCGCCAGCACGCCTTTGTCCAGCCACAGGTTGTCCTCCAGCCCGACCCGCACGTTGCCGCCCAGCAGCACCGCTTGCGCCGCCATCGGCATCTGCATGCGGCCGATGCCGAAGCCGGCCCACACCGCGTCGGCGGGCAGGTTGTCGACCATGGCTTTCATCGTGGTGGTGTCGGCCGGCGCGCCCCACGGGATGCCCAGACACAGCTGGAACAACGGGTTGTCGAGCAAGCCTTCCTTGATCATCTGCTTGGCGAACCACAGATGCCCGGTGTCGAAAATCTCCAGTTCGGCCTTCACGCCCAGCTCGGTGATGCGCTTGGCGCCGGCGCGCAGTTGCGCCGGGGTGGAGACGTAAATGGTGTCGCCGTCGCCGAAGTTCAGCGTGCCGCAATCGAGGGTGCAGATTTCCGGCAGCAGTTCTTCAACATGGGCGAGACGGGTCAGCGGACCGACCAGATCGGTGTTCGGGCCGAACTCCATCGGTTTCTCGCCAGGGCCGATTTCCAGGTCGCCGCCCATCCCGGCGGTGAGGTTGACGATGATGTCGACGTCCGCCTCGCGGATGCGCTCCATCACTTCGCGGTACAGCGCCACGTCACGGCTGAACTTGCCGGTCTGCGGGTCGCGCACATGGCAGTGCACGACGGTGGCGCCGGCCTTGGCCGCTTCCACCGCGGCAGCGGCAATCTGTTTCGGGGTGACCGGCACGTGTGGACTTTTGGCGGTCGTGTCGCCAGCACCGGTGAGTGCGCAGGTGATGATGACGTCGTGGTTCATGATGCGTTTCCTTCAGGCGTGATGGGTCTGTCCGCAGCCCGTGGCGGGGCTGCGAAGCGTGTTTCAGTGGCCTCTCCCATCTGGGAGAGGGAGGTTCAATAAAGGGTTATTTGCTGGTCAGCTGGAGGTTTTCAGCAGCCGGTTTGCCATCGAAAGTCGTCACACCTTCAAGCCAGCGCTGTTTGTCTTCGGGGTGATCCTTGAGCCACTGCTTCGCCGACTCGAAGGCGTCCTTGTGATCGAGCAGCGGCTGCATCATCCGGCTCTCGGATTCGGCGGTGAACGTCAGGTTGGCCAGCAGGCGGCCGATGTTCGGGCATTGCTCGGCGTACTTCGGTGACGTGACCGTCCACACCGTGGCCATGCCTTCGTTCGGGCCGAGGGCGTCTTCGCTGCCGGTCAGGTAGGTCATCTGAATGTTGACGTTCATCGGGTGCGGCGCCCAGCCGAAGAACACCACGGCTTCCTTGCGCCGTACGGCGCGGTCAACGGCGGCGAGCATGCCGGCCTCGCTCGATTCGACCAGTTGGAATTTGCCCAGACCAAACTGGTTCTTGGCGATCATCGCTTTGATCTGCGTGTTGGCGCCCGAGCCTGGCTCGATGCCGTAGATCTTGCCGCCCAATTCCTTCTCGAATTTGGCGATGTCAGCGAAGGTTTTCAGGCCCTTGTCAGCCAGATAGGTCGGCACGGCGAGGGTGGCGCGGGCGTCTTTCAGGCTCGGTGCTTCGAGCACTTTGACCTGATTGGCCTCGACGAATGGCGTGATGGTCTGGGTCATCAGCGGGTTCCAGTAGCCGAGGAACAGGTCCAGGCGCTGATCGCGAATCCCGGCGAAGATGATCTGCTGCGAGGCGCTGGTCTGTTTGGTGCTGTAGCCGAGGCCGTCGAGCAGGACCTGGGTCATGGCACTGGTGGCGATCACATCGGTCCAGTTGACCACGCCCATGCGTACGTTCTTGCAGGAGGCCGGTTCGGCCGCCATCACGCCGGTGCTGAAGAAAGCGGTGCCGCTGAGTGCAAGAACGCAGCTGCTGATCAGTCGTTTCATGTCGGGTTCCTCGGCAGTTCGATTATTGTGGTTCCCGGCATCTGCGCGCCGGTGAGGCCAAGTTACGCAGCTATGCACCCGTGAAAGCGCACTGCGGCGACTGGCATTTGCACTGTAGCGACCTGCACGCTTGAACGCCGCCGATAATCGGCGTATCAACGAGCCACGCGACCCGCCAACCGAGTGCGCCCATGTCCCAGGATTTCTACTTTTTGCTGATGCCGGGGTTCTCCGCCATCGACTTTATTTCCGCGATCGAACCGTTGCGCGTGGCCAACCGCTTTCGCGGCGAGTTGTACCGCTGGCATGTGCTCAGCGCCGATGGCGGCGCGGTATTGGCGAGCAACGGCATGTCGGTCAACGCCGATGCGGCACTGGAGCCGCTGAAGAAAGGCGCGACCTTGCTGGTGGTGGCCGGCTTCGAACCGCTGAAGTTCATCACGCCGACGCTGGAGCACTGGTTGCGCAGGCTGGACAACGAAGGCGTAACCCTCGGCGCCATCGACACCGGCAGCTTCGTCCTCGCCGAAGCGGGCCTGCTCGATGGCCATCGCCTGACCCTGCACTGGGAGGCGATCGATGCGTTCAAGGAGTCTTATCCACAGCTCAGCGTCACCCAAGAACTGTTTGAGATCGACCGCCGGCGGATCACCTCGGCGGGAGGTACGGCCTCGATTGATCTGATGCTCGACCTGATCGCCCAGGCCCACGGCCCGCAACTGGCGATTCAGGTCAGCGAGCAGTTTGTGCTCGGGCGCATCCGCCCGCGCAAGGATCACCAGCGCATGGAAGTCGCCACGCGTTACGGGATCAACAACAAGAAACTGGTGCAGGTGATCGGCGAAATGGAACAGCACAGCGAACCGCCGCTGACCACGTTGCAACTGGCCGAGTCGATCAAGGTGACCCGGCGGCAACTGGAGCGTTTGTTCCGGCTGCATCTGAACGATACGCCGAGCAACTTCTATCTGCGGTTGAGGCTTGAGAAGGCCCGGCAATTGCTGCGCCAGACCGATATGAGCGTGCTCGAAGTCAGCATTGCCTGCGGGTTTGAATCACCGTCGTATTTCACCCGCAGTTACCGCGCGCGTTTCGCCCGCTGCCCCCGCGAAGACCGGCGTACCGCACAGGCGTGAATGGTTTCAGCAACACCCTAGAACCCTGTGGGAGCGGGCTTGCCCGCGATGAGGCCAGCACATCCAACATTGTTATTGCCGGACACACCGCCATCGCGGGCAAGCCCGCTCCCACAGGTTCGAAGGTGATTTCGGGAATCGGGTTATTTCTTCACCAACGCCGAGCACGCCGCCTTGTAAGCCTCATGCTGATATTTGTTCAACGTCCCCGGCAGCTCGAAATTGTGCTTCTTGGCCTGGGCATTGATCGTCTGTGGCGACAGCAGCGTCACCTCACAGCCATCAAGCAACTGAAACACACCCTCGATCTTGAACGTCGTCGGCCCACCGGCAAACTCGCCCTTTTTGCTGCGCTTTTTGATCGCAATCCGGTCCACCGAGTTCTCCCGCACAAACGACGCCACCTGCGCCGCAAACCGCCGCACGTTCGCCGCCTCGTCATCATCATCCAGAGCAATCTTCTTCGTGGCGAGAGGGACGTGGCTCAACGTCGAACCATCGAGCGCCGCCACGGCGATGATCGCTTCGCTGCCTTTGATTTCAATGCCGCAGATGTTCATGGGAATCCTTAGACTGGCTTAAGAGGTTCAGCTTACAGCTCAAAACACTCACTCCTGCCCGATCGACTCCAAAAACTCCGACCGTTCATCACTCATCCGCGCGACACAATCATTCTGCGCAATGGTGAAGGCCTTGCTTCCCGCCGTGGCCGGGAACGCTTCCACCGCGCAATCCGCATCCCGCGTCTTCAACCACTGCTGCTGGGCGGTTTTCAGTTTGGCGGTGATGTCGGCCAGTTGCATCGGGTTCTTGCCGTACGCGGTCTGCATGCGTTCGTTGAGGCTGGCGTAATTGTCTTTGAGCAGGTCTTCGGCGGTGCTGCGGCTGTAGGCGGAGCATTCCAGGGTCTGGATGTCGTTTTCCACCGCGTCGCACGGGTTGTTCTCGGATTCTTCGGCGGCGTGGGCGCCGGTCGCAATCAGTGCCAGGGCGAGGATTATTGATTTCATTGGGGTCGCTCTAATCCGTTGGTAGGTGCAGGCTGCGGCAGATTCTGGCGCAAGCGCGCGGGCTTGAACAGCCAGCCGAGGAGGGCGGCTGACGACCCTTTGTCGCGGATTGACGCTTTCGGCAATTCCCCTGTCGTTTTTGCACCCGGTCGCCCCGGCACCGAGGCATATGCTGGCCCCAAAGCGCCGGCAGACGATTCGGCGCATGAATCGCCAATAAGGGGACGCCTGATGAGCCCAGCCGAATTACACGCCGACAGCATCGTTATCGACGGTCTGATCATTGCCAAATGGAACCGCGAGCTGTTCGAAGACATGCGCAAGGGCGGTCTGACGGCGGCCAACTGCACTGTGTCGGTGTGGGAAGGCTTTCAGGCGACCGTGAACAACATTGCTGCCAGCCAGAAACTGATCCGCGAAAACAGCGACCTGGTGATGCCTGTGCGCACCACCGCCGACATCCGTCGCGCCAAGGAACAAGGCAAGACCGGCATCCTCTTCGGCTTCCAGAATGCCCACGCGTTCGAAGACCAGATTGGCTACGTCGAGGTGTTCAAGCAGCTCGGCGTTGGCATCGTGCAGATGTGCTACAACACCCAGAATCTGGTCGGCACCGGGTGCTACGAGCGTGATGGCGGCCTGTCAGGTTTCGGTCGCGAGATCGTTGCCGAGATGAACCGCGTCGGCGTCATGTGCGACCTGTCCCACGTCGGTTCCAAGACCTCCGAAGAAGTCATTCTCGAATCGAAAAAACCGGTCTGCTACTCGCACTGCCTGCCGTCGGGTCTCAAAGAGCACCCGCGCAACAAGTCCGATGCCGAGCTGAAGTTCATTGCCGACCACGGCGGTTTCGTCGGCGTGACCATGTTCGCGCCGTTCCTCGCCAAGGGCATCGATTCGACCATCGACGATTACGCCGAAGCCATTGAATACACCATGAACATCGTCGGCGAAGACGCCATCGGTATCGGCACCGATTTCACTCAGGGTCACGGCCAGGACTTCTTCGAATACCTGACTCACGACAAGGGCTACGCCCGCCGCCTGACCAGCTTCGGCAAGATCATCAACCCGCTGGGCATCCGCACCGTCGGCGAATTCCCCAACCTCACTGAAACCCTGCTCAAGCGCGGCCATTCCGAGCGCGTGGTGCGCAAGATCATGGGCGAGAACTGGGTAAGCGTTCTTAAGAACGTCTGGGGCGAATAACGCTTTCTCAAGACCGCCGCCGATCTGCCCCCTCTCCTGCGGGAGAGGGCTGGGGTGAGGGCCGCGGCCAACACTGAACCATCATTTTTCTGGAGTTAAGTTTCCATGGCCAAGATCGCCCCGCAATTGCCTATCGAAGTCGACAGCGAGACCGGTGTCTGGACCTCCGACGCCCTGCCAATGCTGTATGTGCCGCGTCACTTTTTCGTCAACAACCACATGGGCATCGAGGAAGTGCTCGGCGCTGAAGCCTATGCCGAGATCCTCTACAAGGCCGGCTACAAATCCGCCTGGCACTGGTGTGAAAAGGAAGCCGAATGCCACGGCCTGGAGGGCGTCGCGGTGTTCGAGCACTACATGAAGCGCCTGTCGCAGCGTGGCTGGGGCCTGTTCAAGATTCAGGACATCGACCTCGACAAAGGCACCGCCAGCGTCAAGCTCGAGCACTCGGCATTTGTCTATGTCTACGGCAAGGTCGGGCGCAAGGTCGATTACATGTTCACCGGCTGGTTCGCCGGCGCCATGGACCAGATTCTCGAAGCCCGTGGCAGCAAGATCCGTACTGTCGCCGAACAAGTCTACGGAGGCTCCGAAGAGGGCCACGATGACGGCTTGTTCATCGTCAAGCCGTTGTAAGCCGAGGACCGTGCCATGGCTTTCGAAGCAATGTTCCAGCCGATCCAGATCGGCAAACTGACCATCCGCAACCGCGTGCTCAGCACCGCGCACGCCGAGGTCTACGCGACTGACGGTGGCATGACCACCGACCGCTACGTCAAATACTACGAAGAGAAAGCCAAGGGCGGTATCGGCCTGGCCATCTGCGGCGGTTCGTCCGTCGTGGCGATCGACAGCCCGCAGGAATGGTGGAGTTCGGTCAATCTGTCCACCGACCGGATCATTCCGCACTTCCAGAATCTGGCCGACGCCATGCACAAGCATGGCGCCAAGATCATGATCCAGATTACCCACATGGGTCGTCGCTCGCGCTGGGACGGTTTCAACTGGCCGACCTTGATGTCGCCCTCGGGCATCCGTGAACCGGTGCACCGCGCCACTTGCAAAACCATCGAGCCGGAAGAGATCTGGCGAGTGATCGGCAACTACGCCCAGGCTGCGCGCCGGGCCAAGGCTGGTGGCCTCGATGGCGTCGAACTGTCGGCCGTGCACCAGCACATGATCGACCAGTTCTGGAGCCCGCGCGTCAACAAGCGTACCGATGAATGGGGCGGCAGCTTCGAAGGGCGGATGAAGTTCGGCCTGGAAGTCCTGAAAGCCGTGCGCGCCGAGGTCGGTGACGACTTCTGCGTGGGCATGCGCCTGTGCGGTGACGAGTTCCACCCGGACGGCTTGTCCCACGAGGACATGAAGCAGATCGCCAAGTATTACGACGACACCGGCATGCTCGATTTCATCGGCGTGGTCGGCTCGGGTTGCGACACGCACAACACCCTGGCCAACGTCATTCCGAACATGAGTTATCCACCGGAGCCGTTCCTGCATCTGGCTGCCGGGATCAAGGAAGTGGTCAAGGTGCCGGTGTTGCACGCGCAGAACATCAAGGACCCGAACCAGGCCACGCGCATCCTTGAGGGCGGTTACGTCGACATGGTCGGCATGACCCGCGCGCACATCGCCGACCCGCACCTGATCGCCAAGATCAAGATGGGCCAGATCGACCAGATCAAGCAGTGCGTCGGCGCCAACTATTGCATCGACCGTCAGTATCAGGGGCTGGACGTGCTGTGCATCCAGAACGCCGCGACCTCCCGTGAGTACATGGGCGTGCCGCACATCATCGAGAAATCCACCGGGCCGAAACGCAAGGTGGTGATCGTCGGTGCCGGCCCGGCCGGGATGGAAGCCGCACGCGTGGCTGCCGAGCGTGGCCACGACGTCACGCTGTTCGAGAAAAAAGACTTCATCGGCGGGCAGATCACCACCGCATCGAAAGCACCGCAGCGTGACCAGATCGCCGGCATCACTCGCTGGTTCCAACTGGAACTGGCGCGGCTGAAAGTCGATCTGCGCCTGGGCACGGCGGCGGATGCCGACACCATCATGGACCTGCGTCCGGATGTCGTGGTGCTGGCGGTCGGCGGTCATCCGTACCTTGAGCAGAACGAACACTGGGGCGCGGCCGAAGGGCTGGTGGTCAGCAGCTGGGACGTGCTCGACGGCAAGGTTGCGCCGGGCAAGAACGTGCTGGTCTACGACACCATTTGCGAGTTCACCGGCATGTCGGTCGCCGACTTCCTTGCCGACAAGGGCAGCCAGGTCGAGATCGTCACCGACGACATCAAACCGGGCGTGGCCATCGGCGGCACGTCGTTCCCGACCTACTACCGCAGCATGTACCCGAAAGAAGTGATCATGACCGGCGACATGATGCTGGAGAAGGTCTACCGCGAAGGCGACAAGCTGATCGCGGTGCTGGAGAACGAATACACCGGCGCGAAAGAGGAAAGGGTGGTCGATCAGGTGGTCGTCGAAAACGGCGTGCGCCCGGACGAGGAAATCTACTACGCGCTCAAGGACGGCTCGCGCAACAAGGGCCAGATCGACGTCGAAGCGCTGTTCGCGATCCAGCCGCAACCTTCGCTGAGCGAAGCGGGCGACGGCTACTTGCTGTTCCGCATCGGCGACTGTGTGGCGCAGCGTAATACACACGCCGCCATTTACGACGCACTTCGGCTCTGTAAGGATTTTTGACGGCTCAGCTGCAAGCCACAAGCTGCAAGCTGCAAGTAAAAGCACAGCCGATCCATGCTGCTCTTTCTTGCCGCTTGTAGCTTGCAGTTTGCCGCTCGCCAGAGGTGACTCTGATGTTGAACACCCTTCTTCCAATCCTGTTGTTCGCAGCCCTGGGCCTTGCGGTCCTCGGCGCGTTGCGGCGGATGAACATGTGGCGCCGGGGGCGGGCGGCGAAGGTCGATCTGCTCGGCGGTCTGCTGGCCATGCCCAAGCGCTACATGGTCGACCTGCACCACGTCGTCGCGCGGGACAAATACATTGCCAACACACACGTTGCCACGGCGGGCGGTGCGGTGGCGTCGATTGTGCTGGCCATTCTGGTGCACGGTTTCGGCCTGCATAACCGCATCCTCGGCTACGCCTTGCTGCTGATGTCGGCGGTGATGTTTGTCGGCGCGATCTTCATGTACCTGCGCCGGGTCAATCCGCCTGCGCGTCTGTCGAAAGGCCCGTGGATGCGCTTGCCGAAAAGCCTGCTGGCGTTCTCGGCGTCGTTTTTCCTGGTGACCCTGCCGGTGGCGGGGATCCTGCCGGAAAACTTCGGCGGCTGGGTGCTCGCCGCCATCCTCGGTGTTGGTGTGCTGTGGGGCGTGTCGGAACTGTTCTTCGGCATGACCTGGGGCGGGCCGATGAAGCACGCCTTTGCCGGTGCGCTGCACCTGGCCTGGCACCGTCGCCCGGAACGTTTCGGCGGCGGGCGCTCGACCGGTTTGAAGCCGCTGGACCTGAACAATCCCGATGCGCCGCTGGGCGTGGAAAAACCCAAGGATTTCACTTGGAACCAGTTGCTCGGTTTCGACGCCTGCGTGCAGTGCGGCAAGTGCGAAGCAGCGTGCCCGGCCTTCGCCGCCGGCCAGCCGCTGAACCCGAAAAAACTGATTCAGGACATGGTCGTCGGCCTCGCCGGCGGCACTGACGCGAAGTTCGCCGGCAGCCCGTATCCGGGCAAACCGATCGGCGAGCATGGCGGCAGTCCGCACCAACCGATCGTCAACGGTCTGGTCGACGCCGAAACCCTGTGGTCGTGCACCACCTGCCGTGCCTGCGTCGAGGAGTGCCCGATGATGATCGAGCACGTCGATGCGATCGTCGACATGCGCCGGCATCTGACCCTGGAAAAAGGCGCGACGCCGAACAAGGGTGCCGAAGTTCTCGAGAACCTTATTGCAACCGACAACCCTGGCGGTTTCGCCCCGGGCGGGCGGATGAACTGGGCGGCGGATCTGAACCTCAATCTGCTCAGTGAGAAGAAATCCACCGACGTGCTGTTCTGGGTCGGCGACGGCGCCTTCGACATGCGCAACCAGCGCACCCTGCGCGCGTTTGTCAAAGTGCTGAAAGCGGCCAACATCGACTTCGCCGTGCTCGGCCTTGAAGAACGTGACAGCGGCGATGTGGCGCGGCGTCTCGGCGACGAGGCTACGTTCCAGTTGCTGGCCAAGCGCAACATCCAGACGTTGGCCAAATACAGCTTCAACCGCATCGTCACCTGCGATCCGCACAGTTTCCATGTGCTGAAAAACGAGTACGGCGCCTTCGATGGCAACTACCTGGTGCAGCACCACAGCACCTACATGGCGGAAATCATTCAGGCCGGCGCGCTCAACCTCGGTCAGCACAAAGGCAACAGCGTGACCTATCACGATCCGTGCTACCTGGGCCGCTACAACGGCGAGTACGAAGCGCCGCGTGAAGTGCTGCGTGCCCTCGGCATCGAAGTCAAAGAGATGCAACGTTCCGGCTTCCGCTCGCGCTGCTGCGGCGGTGGTGGCGGCGCGCCGATCACTGACATTCCGGGCAAGCAGCGCATCCCCGACATGCGCATGGAAGACATTCGCGAAACCGGCGCCGAACTGGTGGCGGTGGGTTGTCCACAGTGCACGGCGATGCTCGAAGGCGTGGTTGAACCGCGTCCGCTGATCAAGGACATCGCCGAACTGGTCGCCGACGCGTTGCTTGAGGACGCCGCGCCAAGCAAGCCTGCCACCCCGGCCAAACGTGAACCTGCGGAGGTGCACTGATGAGCGACATTATCCGCCGCGACCCGCGCGCCGAATGGATTGCCCGTAACCGTTTGCACCCGCTGCACGCGGCGATGCAACCGGCGCAGCACAGCTGGATGGGGCCCAATGGCGTCATCCGCAAGAATCTGCACGGCATGGGTTTTATCGGCCCCAACGGCATCAAACGCATTGACCGCAGCGGCGCGCAGCAGGGTGGGGCGGTCAAACGCTCGGCTGCTGTTGAAGTGCAGTTGCCGCTGCATCAGGTACCGGCTCCGGCGTTCTACATCAGCGTGGTGCCGGATATGGTCGGTGGTCGCCTGAGCAGCCACGACCGCGATCTGCTCGGCCTCGCTCACCAACTGGCCGGCACCGATGGTGCGGTGCTTGCTGTGGTGTTCGGCGAACACAAGGAAAGCGCTTTCGAAACTGCTGGCGTCGATCGCCTGCTGGTGCTTGAAGGCGAGGAATTCAGCGGTTATGCACCGGAACAGCGGGTGCAGGGCTTGCGCGCTGTGGATAACCAGTTCAATCCGCGTCACTGGTTGCTGCCGGACAGCCGCAGCGGTGGCGGCGAACTCGGCCGGCGCTTTGCTGCAGCCTTGGGTGAGCGCCCGGCCACGCGGGTCTGGCAGGTTAAGGATCAGGAGTGCATCGGCCGCGCCGGGGCCGGATTGCAAGACCTGGCGCGTCCAGTGGCGCGGTTGATTCTCGCCGCTGCCGAATGCGCGGAGCCGGTCAGCGAAACCCGTCACGAAGCGTTGCCAGTGGAGTTATCCACAAGCGTCGCGCGCAGCTTGTCGCGAATCGAAGATCTTGGTGCCGTGGCGGTGGATCCGGCAGCGATTCCGATGGCCGAAGCGGAATTCATTTTCTCCGGCGGCAACGGGGTCAAGGATTGGCAGCTGTTTCACGAAACAGCGGCGGCCCTCGGCGCCACCGAAGGCGCTTCGCGGGTTGCAGTGGACGACGGCTTCATGGCGCGGGATCGCCAGGTTGGCGCGTCCGGCACCTGGGTCACCGCGCGGGTCTATGTGGCTGTGGGTATATCTGGCGCAATCCAGCACCTGCAAGGCATTGGCGCCTGCGACAAGGTGGTGGCAATCAACCTTGATCCGGGTTGCGACATGATCAAGCGTGCCGACCTTTCGGTAATCGGCGAAAGCGCAGAGATTCTGCAAGCGTTGATCGAAGCGGTCGCGGCTTACCGCAACGAAGCCAAGCGCGATGCGGCTTAAGGAAACCCTATGAACACGAACGTTATCAGTCTGGTTTCAATCGGCGCTCACCCGACTTCGGGTCGGCCACGGCGCGCCGATCAGGATGCGCGCGCGGTGGAACTGGGCCTGCAACTGGCTGGGGATAACCTGCAAGTGCTGCACGCCGGTGATGTTGCCGAGCCGGCCCTGCGTGCCTATCTGGGCATGGGCCTGGAACAGCTGCATGTGCTGGAACAACCCGCCGGCGCCGATGCCTTGCCGGCGCTGACCGCATACCTGCGCGATGCCGGGGCGCAAGTGGTGCTGACCGGCAGTCAGGCAGAAACCGGGGAAGGTTCGGGGATGTTGCCGTTCCTGCTGGCCGAAGGTCTGGGCTGGCCGCTGGTGGTGGGCCTGGCGCAGGTCGAATCGATCAATGACGGGGCGGCGCTGGTCCTGCAAGCGTTGCCGCGCGGGCAGCGACGCCGCTTGAAGGTCAAACTGCCGTTTCTGGCAACTGTGGATAACGCCGCACCGAAGCCTCGGCAGAGCGCGTATGGCCCGGCACGACGGGGCGAATTGGCCGCCGACGACGTTGAAGTGGTGGAGGACCAATTGTTGGCCGTCGCCACGCTGCAACCGGCCAAGCCACGGCCCAAGCGCTTGAAGGTGATCAAGGCGAAGAGCGGCGCCGACCGGATGAAGGCTGCGACGGCCAAGGCCAGTGGCGGCGGGGGGCAGGTGCTTAAGGGCGTTACCGCGCAGGCTGGGGCGGAGGCGATTCTGAAGCTGCTGATTGAAGAGGGCGTTGTCCGCTGAAAAGCCCCTCACCCTAGCCCTCTCCCAGAGGGAGAGGGGACCTACCGCGGCGAATTGGCCAAGTACACCGACCTGCGACATGGCGGTGGCCTTGGTCTGGCCAAGCCTGAGATCAATACAATGTTTCAGGTCGATGTAACCTCACTAGTCGACGCGGTCGGCCTCGGCCCCCTCTCCCTCTGGGATAGGGTTGGGGTGAGGGGAAGCGGCTTACCCACATTCCCTGTTGGCGAAGCTGTGGATAACGTGTTCGCCCTTCCGCGCATCCCACGCCATTCAAGCCTTCCAGCCATAAGATCAAAAAACGATCAGCGTAACTCACGGATTTCTCGGGCTTTTCCCTCGGTATAAATCGAGAAGTTGCCCCCAATCTCTGTTGGCGCTTCTGTGGATAAGATGTTCGCTATCAGCTGTAGGCCATATGGACCGTGGCTTCCATTGGCTTGATCAATTATTGATCAAATGTGATCCCCGGGCGCCGAGAGCTGTTAAGGCGAACGGGTTTTCCCCAGTCATAGGTGTTTTCCACAGAAGAGTGAAAGTTGTCCCCGATCTCTGTTGGCGCTTCTGTGGATAACGTGTTCGCTACCCGCTGGAGGCCTTTGAAACCGTGGTCTGCATGGCGTTGATCAAAAAACGATCGATCGTTTTCAGAAACTGTGATTCAGAATAAGTCACGGTTTTTCTTTGCAAATCAGCAAGATATTTTTCGACTCATCCACAGTTACCCCCATTTGCTGTGGGCGGGTGTGTGGATAACTTGTTTGCGGAAGGCTGGAGGGCTTGGTGGGTCTGGGGTCGGGGGTGGTTGATCGGAAATTGATCAATGAGACTTGTGATGTAGGTCAGGACGCCTTCGCGAGCAGGCTCGCTCCCACAGGGGAATGCATTCCACCTGTAGGAGCTGCCGCAGGCTGCGATCTTTTGTTCTTGATCAGCCCTGGACCGGTACGCCTTTGAGGTAAGGCGCAGGCTCTGCCCCGAGGTTGTTCAACATCCGCTCGCTGTACCAATCGACGAAGTTGACCACGCCGAATTCATAGGTTTTGGAGTAAGGCCCCGGCTGGTAAGCGGTGGAGTTGATCCCGCGCTGGTTTTCCTCAGCCAGACGGCGGTCCTGATCGTTGGTCGCGTCCCACACCTGGCGCATGCGCTCGACATCGTAATCGACACCTTCCACCGCATCCTTGTGCACCAGCCACTTGGTGGTGACCATGGTTTCCTGAGCGCTGATCGGCCACACGGTGAAGACGATGATGTGATCACCCATGCAGTGGTTCCACGAGTGCGGCAGGTGCAGGATGCGCATTGAGCCCAGGTCCGGGTTCTTGATGCGGCCCATCAGTTTCGCGCAGCCCTGTTTGCCGTCGAGGGTCATCGACACGGTGCCCTTGAGCAGCGGCATGCGCACGATGCGGTTGCGCAAGCCGAAACTGGCGTGGGCGTAAGGGATCTTTTCCGCTTCCCAGGCAGCGGCGGAGGCGGCGACATGATCCTTGAACGCCTGATCGGCGCGCGGGTCGGTGACGTCGTCCCACTCCAGCAGGGTTTTCAACAGTTCCGGGTGCGACGCGTTGCAGTGGTAGCACTCGCGGTTGTTTTCCAGCACCAGTTTCCAGTTGGCCTTTTCCATCAAGGTGGTGGTGATCGCCACCTTGGTGTTCTCCATGTCGTACGGTTCCATGTAATGGTTAAGCGTCGACAGGAAGTCATCGATGGCCGGCGGGTTCTCCGCCAAGCTGATGAAGATGTAACCGCCTGCGGTTTTCACGTTCACCGGTTTGAGGCCGTACTGCTTCATGTCGAAGTCGGCGCCCATCTCGGTGCCGGCGAACAACAGCCGACCGTCCAGTTCGTAAGTCCACTGGTGGTAATGGCAGACCAGTTTGGCGACTTTGCCTTTTTCACTGGTGCACAGGCGCGAGCCACGGTGGCGGCAGACGTTGTGGAACGCGTGCACCACGCCCTCGGCGCCACGAATGACGATGATCGGGTTCTTACCGACCTGCAGGGTCAGGTAGTTGCCCTTGGCCGGGATCTCGCAGGTCATGCCAGCGATCAACCATTCCTTCTGGAAGATCTCCTGCATATCGATATCGAACAGGCGCTCGTCGCTGTAGAACGGTTGCGGCAGGGAAAAGGTGCGCTCGCGCTCCTGGAGCATTTGTGCGGTGGCCTTGCGTGCGGGTTCCAGCGGATCGCCCAGGCTGATTTTTGCGGTGACGTCCATCGATGTAATCCTCATGGCCCTCTGCGTGGCCGGCGAAAGTGGCTGATCAGGTGTGCTGCAAAACGGTTGCTACGCAAGGTGTAAAGAAGTCGTCTTGTGTTGGGGCGAGTGTGGGGCCGGCGCTGGGGGGAACCTTATCCATGCGCGACATGGCGCAATCTGTTCCCGACGCGCAAGCCCCGGTGTTCAAGGGCTGGTCGCGATAAGTATGTCAATGTCGCGGATAGGTAAACGCACGGTCTGCGCTATACGCAGAATCGCCGACAAGAGGCCGACAGTCGGCCGTGGAGAACAGCATGTCCAACAGCTTCCTGAATCCGGTCACCACCCAGACCTGGGCCAATGGCCGACACATTGTCCGTTGCGTCAAAGTCATCCAGGAAACCTGGGATGTGCGCACCTTCTGCTTTATGGCCGACCAGCCGATCCTGTTCTTCTTCAAGCCGGGGCAATTCGTCACCCTGGAGCTTGAAATCGAAGGCCAGCCGATCATGCGCTCCTACACCATCTCCAGCTCGCCGTCGGTGCCGTACAGCTTCTCGGTCACGATCAAGCGCGTGCCGGGCGGCAAGGTCTCGAACTGGTTGCACGACACTTTGCATGAGGGGCAAGAACTGGCGGTGCACGGCCCGGTCGGGCTGTTCAACGCCATCGACTTCCCGAGCCCGAAGGTTCTGTATTTGAGCGGCGGCGTCGGCATCACGCCGTGCATGTCGATGGCGCGCTGGTTCTACGACACCAACGCCAATGTCGACATGACTTTCGTGCACAGCGCGCGCTCGCCGAAAGACATCATTTACCACCGCGAACTCGAGCACATGGCGTCGCGGATCGACAACTTCAGCCTGCACCTGATCTGCGAAAAGCACGGCCTCGGCGAGCCATGGGCCGGTTATCGCGGTTACCTGAACCACAAGATGCTCGAACTTATGGTTCCGGACTTCCTCGAACGCGAAGTGTTCTGCTGCGGCCCGACGCCGTACATGACCGCGGTCAAACGCCTGCTGGAAGCGGCCGGCTACGACATGTCGCGCTATCACGAAGAATCCTTCGGCGCCACGCCACCCGAGGCCCGCGCCGACGCGGTGGAACAGGCCGAACAAGCCGCCGATGCGCCGGAAATCGACGCCGCGGATCTGCATCAGGTCGAATTCACCGCCTCCGGCAAAAGCATTCGCGTCGGCCCGGGCGAAACCGTCCACGCAGCCGCCGCCAAGCTCGGTCTGATGATCCCGAAAGCCTGCGGCATGGGCATTTGCGGGACATGCAAGGTGATGAAACTGGGCGGCGAAGTGGAGATGGAGCACAACGGCGGGATTACCGAGGATGACGAGGCGGAAGGATTTATCCTGTCGTGCTGCAGCGTGCCGAAGGGGGATGTGCGGATTGAGTTCTGAGGCTTTTATGATCGTTCCCACGCTCCGCGTGGGAATGCCGCCCGGGACGCTCCGCGTCCCCTTTCAATACCAGCGCTGAATCTCGATCATTCCCTCCATTCCCGCGTAGTCCCTGGCACTCGAATAACGCCAATGCTCCGGTAAGTCCACATATCCGCGTTTCACCGGATTGTTGTGGATGTATTCAAGCTTCTGACGCATCACAGATTCGCTGTAGACCATCTCCGCGTGCGCACCTTCTTGCCACAGTTGATACACCCGGTCCTGCTTATGCGCGCGTTTGCTGAAGCGCAGACGCTGCAAGGCTTTGTCGGCGCCTTTGGTTTGCAAGTCATTGATGATTTGTCGCGCGGTGAAGGACTTGAACTGGCTGAGGCATTTGCTCAGATCGGGTGCTTGGGCGACGAAGTGCAGGTGGTTTTCCAGAATCACGTAGCCGTATAGCTTCAAGTCATGATGAGCCTGTTGATATCGCCAGCAGTTGAGCAGGTGCTCAACGATGTACGGGCGGATGAACAGCGGCAACCACTCCATTACGGTGCAGGTCAGGAAATGCGGTTTGTCGCTTTCGGTAATCGTATAGCGGTTGCGGCCCATGGGATTCGATCCTTGAATCTTGCGGTGCGAATGAGATGGAACGCGGAGCGTCCCGAGATGCATTACCACGCGGAGCGTGGGAACGATCAGGGTGGGGCCGGAGTAGGGAACGTGCTAGAAGAGACGTCTGCAACTACAGTGGGAAAAGTCATTCCCGACCTAAGATCGTTCCCACGCTCTGCGTGGGAATGCAGCCACTGACGCTTTGCGTCATAGCGGTTTTCAGCCTGTCGCCAAGGGTGAGGCTGGAACGCGGAGC
>NZ_WBRZ01000115.1:0-16730 GCF_008923895.1 Pseudomonas sp. GXM4 | reverse complement strand
CGGTAGTTCAGTCGGTTAGAATACCGGCCTGTCACGCCGGGGGTCGCGGGTTCGAGTCCCGTCCGCTGCGCCATATTCGGTATCTGGAACTGAACGCCAGACACCACAAAAAGCCCGCCTTGTGCGGGCTTTTTGCTGTCTGCGATTTTTAAAATCGCCGCGCTACTGCGCCGCATTGCGGGCATGCCGATAATCGCTCACCGCCTCGTACACTGCCTTGCGCAAGCGATTGATCCCGCCAATCGGCCGATGCGCCTCGATGCCGAACCACGGGTTGAACGACAGGTTGTCGCATTGCAGATTCAGCGCCGGCGTGTCGAAGTCCTGCACGGGCAGGGTGATCCGCGCCACGGTTTCAAACGGTGCATCCTGCTCACGCCACTCAATGCTCGTGTCCTCGATCGGCATGTATTTGTTCGCGTCCTGGCGCTGGATCTGCAAGGCGAAGCACGCCGGCACCCGATCCGTCGACAACTGCTGATTCAGTGCGCTGCGCAGGAAATTCGGCAAGTCGTGATTCTGTTTGGGCAGCGTATACGCCGGGCAACGCTCCGGATCCGGCACGACGCGGAATTTCGCATTGGCCTCACCGAACTTGTAGGGCGATACCGAGAAATATGTGGTCTCAGTCGGACTGTCCGGCGGCGCTGACAGGGTTGCCAGCGCGATGAATAGATGACGGACCTGCCAGGTGCGCGGATCCCACGTCGGAAAAAACGCCATGACCTTCTTGCCGTCAGCCTGCGCCGCTACATTCTGACGATACTCGGCGACATCGCTGACAAAGAAGTTCGGATGGCTGAACATCACGAAATCCTGTTCATGCTGCTCCTGGCGATTGCCGAGCAGTTGCGTGCCAGGAACCTCAAGCAACTTGATCGCCATTCCGCGCGCATCGCGAATGCTGTCGAATTGCGGATAGGCATTGCCGTTGGACAACCGGATCAGCGCCTGCCAGGTCTTGCCCGGCTCGCTGAACACACCCCGTCGCAGCGATTGCGCCAGTTCCGGTAACACCTGCACTTGCGCCTTCACGCAGCCATGCGCTTTGGCGTGGGCATCGCGCAGATAACGCGTGGGTTCGCGGTGCTGGTCGACGATGCGCACTGCGGTTTGGATGACGTCTTGGGTCATCGCCGCTTCGCCTGCTGGAATCTGTTCCTGCGCGGACACCGGCCCGCGATGCTGCCAGGCAAACCATGCGGTGGCGATGGCCCAGCCGAGCAGGGCGATGACCAGCAGGATCAGCAGCGTCTTGCCAAGCAAACGCCCCAACCACAGCCAGAAGCGCGCGAGTGGCGGCAGTTCTCTTTTGAATGTCGGCATGATCATGGCAACTGCGCCTCCAGTGGTCCGCCCAATACTTTCAGATATTCGAGCAACGCCCAGCGCTCCTCGGGTTGCAGGAGGCGGCCGATCACCCCGTCACCGCGAGCGCCGGCGCGGAATTCGTGGCCGCTGTTGCGGTTGCCGCTGATGCGCGTGTCGAACAGAAAACCGTTGGTGGAAGGCTCGGTGCGATAGCCGAGGTGGCGCGGGTCGTATTCGAGCGTGCCTTTATAGAAGGTGGCGGCGCGCTCATCCTGCGGTGACAGCAACTGATAGATGCTCGGCACCGAACCGTTGTGCAGAAACGGCGCAGTCGCCCACACGCCTGCCAGCGGTCGAGCCTTATAAGCGACTTTTTCGCGCACGCCGATCGGCAGGCCGAAACCATCCATGCGCGGTTTTTCTTCCGGCGTGATCTTCGCTTCTTGATAGGCCCGGTTTTCCACGAACGCGGTGACGTAAGCCAGACCCTTAGCCACCGACAATTGGCTCAGATCAAGCGGCTCCATGGTTTCGGGGTGCAGTTTGACGTCCATCTTTTCCAGCTCATTGACATCCCATTGCAGTGCACTCAGGTCGAAACGGTGACTGGCAATGTTGTTGGCCGCATTCGGATCGGTGCCGATTACCTCCACGGGAAGCATGTGCAAGTGCTGCACCCAGCGTTCGCCTTCCTGCGATTGGCGCGGGACATGGCAGCCGGCGCAGTTTTCCGCGAACAGCGCGCGGCCCCTGGCGGCCAGCGGCTTGTCGATCGCACCGAACAGATCTTCCGGCCAGGTCGGCGGCTTCAGCTGCTGCAAGGTTTCTTCGATAGCGTGCAGATCGCGCACGCGCACGCTGGAGGGATAGCGCGCAGCGCCTTGCAGCGGCTGACCGTTGGCGTCGAAGAAATTCAGCGTGGCACCGACGCCGAGCGCCTCGCCGATATTGCGCGCCATTGGCTGCTGGGCCGAGCCGTTCCACTGCACCCAGTCGAACGTCCACATGTCCCACAGCTGCGGGTAATCCACCGGGGCATCGGCCACGCGGTAGTTGGCAGGGGAAATCGCATCGCCAAACGTCGCGTTGGCAATCCGGCCGAACGCATCGGTGCGCCCCGGGCCTTCCTCGGTCGGGTACAGGCCGCGATGGGTATCGTTCCACGCCACTTTGACGAAGGTGTTCAGCGAGGTCTTGAACTCGCTGCGCAATTGTTCGCGGCGCGCTTCGTAATCATCTCCGAGCACCTGACGGGCGAAGCGCTCGAACTTCCATGGGTTGTAGTAAGTCGAGGCGAGACTGGCGACCAGGGCCTGTCCGAAACTGCCACCGCGCAATGTAGGAACGCTGGAAGGCAACACGTGCTGTGCGCTGCCGCCATCAATGCGCACGGCCTGGTCTTTGAAGCGCAACTCGCCGGTGTGGCAAGCGGCGCAGGTGATGTCCAGATAATGCTCGGAGGCGTTGCCGGGATTCTGGTGCCGGGCAAAACCGACGGGGAGGTTGCCGGGGTTGTTCGCGCTAGCTTTCTGCTGCGGGTCGACCAGGAAGCCGAAACGGGCGAGATATTCAGGGGAGGCGAAGCGCTGCTCGGAGAAGGGCAATTCCAATGCCTGGAACCACTCGTAACGCAGGCCTTTGACTTGCGTACCTTGGGGCGTGAAGTAGTAGGTCTGCCGTTGCTCTTCGCTCCATTGATCCAGATAACGCACCTGCTGCGGTGGGGTGTAGAAGGGCAATTTCGGGTTGGCGACGTAATAGACAATCACCGCAACGGCGATTAACGCCAGAACTATCACCAGACTGATAACGCGGAATAAGAGGCGCAAGTTGAACATCCTTGTCGAATTGTTGGGCTGTTATGCCTGAGCGGCGCTGGCTGGGCAAGTGGCCATTACGCCAGATGTTGAGCCGTGAGCCGACGAGCCTTGTCGTCCACGGATGACAGAAGCTTCATCCAGCCGTTGCCCAAATGCGTTTTAATCCCTGAACTTATCGGAAGATTCCTGCTCTCATGCCGGTAGCCATTGGTCGTGGCGGCCTGATAAGCTCGCGGCTTTACTCGATTGCCCATTCGGCGCATGAACAAGGAAATAGCATGAAACAGCATCGGTTGGCGGCGGCGGTAGCCCTGGTTAGCCTGGTACTCGCGGGTTGTGACTCGCAGACCAGCGTAGAGCTGAAAACCCCGGCGCAAAAAGCTTCCTACGGCATCGGCCTGAACATGGGCAAAAGCCTTGCCCAGGAAGGCATGGATGATCTGGACTCCAAAGCGGTAGCCCAGGGCATCGAAGATGCCGTTGGCAAGAAAGAACAGAAGCTGAAAGATGAAGAACTGGTCGAAGCCTTCGCCTCGCTGCAAAAGCGTGCTGAAGAGCGCATGGCCAAGATGAGCGAAGAGTCGGCAGCCGCCGGCAAGAAATTCCTCGAAGAAAACGGCAAGAAGGCCGGTGTCACCACCACCGCTTCCGGCCTGCAGTACGAAGTAGTGAAGAAAGCCGATGGCCCACAGCCTAAGCCGACCGACGTCGTCACTGTTCACTACACCGGCAAGCTGACCAACGGCACCGTGTTCGACAGCTCCGTCGAGCGCGGCAGCCCGATCGATCTGCCAGTCAGTGGCGTGATCCCGGGTTGGGTTGAAGGTCTGCAACTGATGCACGTTGGCGAGAAGTACAAACTGTACATCCCTAGCGATCTGGCTTACGGCGCTCAGTCGCCAAGCCCGGCAATCCCGGCCAACTCGGTTCTGGTTTTCGACCTGGAACTGCTGGCCATCAAGGATCCAGCCAAAGAAGACGCCGCTGCCAAGTAACACGCAACGGCTCGAAAACGACGCCTCGCACATGCGGGGCGTTGTTGCATCTGCAGGTCAGGAAAGGTAAACAGAGCGAACTGACGCCGTTCAACACAGTCATAGCTTTGAGGCTGCCCGCGCTAGACGCCCTGAGCCGCCAAGTCAATGAAATATTGGGCTTTTTTATGTGAGTAAAAAACGCCCGATCTGAGCGCAGCCCTTATGAAACGGGGCTCTCAGCGCTGAAATGCAGCTCTGTTCACAAGGTTATCCACAATTTGTGTGGATAACATTTCAACGGGAAGAATAGATGAAAGCTCCGTGGAATTTCGCTCGATTCCTGCCGTTGGCCGGTCGCCTGCTGGCCCGTGGACGCCTGCCGACCCTGTTGTTTGCCGTGGCCAGCAAAGGCGCCGCGCAAGGCAATCGCCTGGGCAAACTCAAGGATGATCTGCGCTTGCTGCAGTCGTTATGCCTGGCCTACTGGCGTGGCGAGTATCGCGCGATCAGTGCCAAGTCGCTGATTTCGGTGGTGGCGGGCCTGATGTATTTCCTCAGCCCGGTCGATGCCATTCCGGATTTCATTCCCATGTTCGGCATGCTCGATGACATCGCTGTCCTCGCCTGGCTGATGAAAACCCTCGATGACGAGCTCAACGCCTTCCGCCTGTGGCGCAAGCGCCAGCAACCCGAAAAGCTGGCCGTGGTTGAACGCCTCCCTGATACCCCTGAACAATTGCAGTTGCAAGGCCCGAAAAAGCCCTGACTGACCAAGACTGCCTACAGATAGATACCACTCGCGACCTTGGCCGCTGTTAGGATTACACTTCTAGGGAAAAGTGCCGACTCGCTAAGTGGTGTTGTCCTACGGGGTAGTCATGGATATTCAGATAATTGCACGCGATGGCGAACCCGAATACGCGGTTCTGCCGTGGGCTCAATATCAGGCTTTACTGAAAGCAGCAGGGATCAACGCAACACCGGTGCAGCAGCCAGCAGCGCCGCTCGCCGCCTCGCCGGAGCCGATTCTTCCGGGTCTGGATCAATTACGCAGTTTGCGCGAAGGGAAGGGCATCGCCATCGAGGCGCTGGCCCGCACGGTAGGCATCAGCCCGTCTTACCTGGCCATGATCGAAAGTGGTGAGCGTCAGCCCGACGCCGCGATTCGCCGCAGCCTGGCCTGGGAACTGACGGTGCCGGGTTGGAGGGACGAATCGTGAGCGTACGCATCAGCCGTCAACATTGGGACGGATTGCTGGGGGAACTGGACCAGGCGCGCCGTCAGCGCCATCTTCTGACCTATCGAGCCTTGCTTGAGCGTTTGCAGCTGCCGACACCGGCGATGCAGACACTGACGGCTGCGCTGGAGCATCTGGCCGCACTGGATGCCAAAGCCGAGCAGCCGTTGCGCAGTTCGCTGGTCATCAGTCAGGGCGCGAGTCGTTTGCCGCGTACCGGGTTCTTTGAATGTGTCGAGCGTCTGGGGCGTTTTTCCGGGCCGTCAGATGGCGTCGCGGCGGCGTCCTGGCATGCGTCGGAAGTGGTGCGGGTCTTCGAATACGAATACCCGGAATCGGCGGAGGCCTGAGTGTTTCTGAGCCTCAAGGCGCGGGCCGGTTACTGGCTGGCCCGCAGGCTGTTTCATTGGTCGTGGTTCGTTCGCCAGCCGCGTGGCTGGCGCTGGCTTGAAGGCCAGTTCGCGCGCATGGCCAACCTCGGCGATGTCGATGCTCAAAGCTTTTATGGGCACATTCTGACTTTTCGCGGCGTCGGGTTGGGCGCGCGTGAAGAAGGCGTGCGTCTGCTGCGTCTGGCGGCGTTGGCCGGCGACGGTAAAGCCGCTTATCAAGTTGGCGTGATCAGCCTCGCCAGTACCCCGAGCAAGGCGCCGGATCCCGTTGCTGCCGCTCGTTGGTGGAGCATGGCCGCCAAGGCCGGGCATCCGTTGGCCGAGCTGAAGCTGCAACAGCTGAAGGCTGGTGATTCAACGCAGTAATTCCATGTATGTCTTCTAAGTAAACGCGGCGTGAGGTTTTCCTCACGCCGCGTTTACGTTTCTGCCTGCACGTTTTTCGCTTGATGCTGGATTGCAGATTAGTCCTACATCCTTTGCCTACTCGCCTGACTTCTTTCCTCTTTGATCCCCCGCACAGTTCCCGCGACTAATTTCTTGCGCGAGGGACCGCTCATGCTTCAGCCCGTTTTTCAGTCCACCTTGTTTGCTCGCGTGTGTTGATGGAAGCCATCGCGCGCATCGAGCAGGAACTCGACAGCTTTCCGCAAACGCTCAGCCTCTACCGCAAACAGCTTGATCACTGGCTCAGTCGCAGGGCGGACCAGATCAGCGAGGCTGCAGACCTGCCATCGCTGGTGGGTATGGAGCGGATCATCCGCTTCGGCGATAGCAGTACGTCGGTCAGCAGCAGCGACGACGAATTTTCCTCCAGCCTCGTCCAGTGCCCGCACGGCGGGCTGATGCAAATCGAGAGCAAGTTCGAATCGGTCTACGACATCCCGCTGGGCAACATTTCCGTCGATGTGGTCGACGTGGATAGCGGCAAAACCGCGCCGGTCACCCTTGATCAGCAGGGCAAGGGCGAGTTCAGAGGCGACGAGGGCAAGTTCTACCGCGTTCTGGTCCACAGCGCTGTCACCTCCAGTCAAGTCGACGAGCTGTTCAAATCCTACGACGGTTTGACCGGCGAACTTGAGCGCTGGCTGCGTAGCGAGTGGCAAGGTTTCAAGCCGCAGTGGTCACAGTCGGTGGCGATCGCAGCCAGCAACGGCATGCTCGCCGGCAGTTGGGCGGCCATCGAGGGGGTATGGGACAGCCTCGGTCTGCTCTCGGAAATTCTCCAGGATCCCGGCAAGTTTGCCGAGCGTTTGGGCAGTGGCGCGGCTGAGCTGATCGAGCTGGCGCAGACCGCTCCGGATCTCATGGAAAAGCTGCAGTTGCTGGTCAGTGACGAAGCGGCGATGTGCTTGCTGCTACGGTCGGCGAGTCTGTGGCTGGACATGCTGCCGCCCAGCGAGGTTGCCGGCAAGTCTGCTGAAGTGGCGTCGATGATGATCGTGCAACTGATCATCGATGTGTTGATCAGCGTGGTGCTGACGTTTGTCGGAGTGGGGGCGGGGATCGCTTATCTGACGCTGCGTCTGGCTGACCGCGCAACGCAGCTGTTCAACGTCGCCAAGCGTCTGGTCAAGGCGCTGTTCAGCATCGTCAACGCCTTTATTGAATACGTTGACCGCTACAAAGCCGTTGCCGCGCGGGGCATCGCCGCCGGGGTGAAAAAGGGCCGGATGCAATTGCGCTGGGATGCCAAGCGCAACGCCATGTTGAAGAAAGACGAGCCACACGACGACGCGCCCGACCAGGCAAAGAACCCCAACGGCGATGCCGCCGATTGCGTGCCCAAAACCTGTACCAATGGCTGCCCGGTGTCGATGGTCACCGGCGAAGAACTGCTGACCCTGACCGACGCGGTGCTCGATGGCGTGCTGCCCTTCGAGTTCACCCGCTTGTACCGCAGCAGCGCGGTCGAGATCGACATAGGCCTGGGTTTCGGCTGGAGCCATACGCTGGCCCATCGCCTGTCCTTCGACGGCGATGGCGTGATCTGGATCGATCATGAGAACCGCCGCACTCGGTTTCCCCTGCCCAATGTCGCGCGCCCGGCGATTCACAACAGCCTGTCGCGGGCGGCGATCTTTCTCGGCGATGAGCCGGAAGAACTGATTCTGGCGTTGGCCGGCGACAGTGCGCGGTTTTACCATTTTCGCGCCGGCCGGCTGACCGCAATCAGCGATGTCTACGGCAATCGTCTGACCCTGCAACGCGATCGCTCCGACCGCATTCAGCGTCTGGACAACGGCGCCGGCCGCGCCCTGCTGTTGCGTTATGGCCGCGCGCAGCTGGTGGCGGTCGATTATCAGGTGTTCGTCCAAGGCGAGTGGACCACCGAGCAAAACCTCGCCACCTACAGCTTCGATGCGCGGCAACGCCTGCTGGTCGCGACCAACGCGGTCGGCGACAGCGAGCGCTACGACTACGACGACCACCACGTCATCCTCCAGCGCCAGTTGACCGGCGGCGCGAGCTTCTTCTGGGAGTGGCAGCGCGAGGGCAAAGCGGCGCGCTGCGTGCGGCACTGGGCTTCGTTCTCGCAGATGAACACCCGTTACGTCTGGAACGATGACGACGCCAGCGTGACCGTGCATTACGTCGACGGTACCGAAGAAGTCTACGTCCACGACGAGCGCGCGCGGCTGGTGCGCCAGGTTGCGGCCGATGGTGGTGAACAGCTCAAGGCCTATGACCAGCAGGGGCGTTTGCTCGCCGAGCAGGACGCGTTGGGCGCGGTCACCGAATACCGCTACGACGAAGTCGGACGGCTGATCGCGCTGATTCCACCGGACGATGCACCAACGTCCTACGAGTACCGCAACGGTTTTCTCTACAAACGTTGCCGTGGTGAGGCGGTGTGGATCTACCGGCGCAACGCTGAAGGCGCCGTCACCGAAGCGGTCGATCCCGACGGTCAGGTCACGCATTACTACTACAACCTGCGCGGGCAGTTGCTGTCGCTGCGTTATCCCGACAGCAGCCGCCATCGCTGGGTGTGGAACGAGCTCGGCCAGCTCATCGAAGAAACCCTGCCCGATGGCGGCGTGCGCCGTTTTTCCTACGATGCGCTGGGCCGGCGGATTACCACCCAGGACGAATTCGGTGTTGTCAGCCGTCAGGAGTGGGACGCCGCCGGCCGACTGATCCTGACGACTTCTCCTACGGGCAGCACGCGCGCCTACAGCTACGGTGCCTACGGCCAGATCACCGCCGAACGCGATGAACTCGGGCGCATCACCCGCTATGAATATGACGATGATTTGCACCTGGTCTCGCGGCGGATCAACCCCGACGGCACCCGCGTGCAGTACCGCTATGACCATGCGCGGCTATTGCTGACCGAGATTGAAAACGAGTCCGGAGAAAAGTACCGACTGGATTACACGCCGACCGGATTGATCCGACAGGAAATCGGGTTTGATGGGCGGCGTACGGCTTATGCCTATGACCTGAATGGGCACCTGCTTGAGAAGACCGAGTTTGGCGAGCAGGGTTTATCGCTGGTCACCCGCTACGAGCGCGACAAGTCCGGGCGTTTGCTGGTCAAAACCCTGCCCGATGGCGCCAAGATCCGCTACGACTACGACCGCCTCGGTCGGTTGATCGGTGTCGATGACGGGCAAAATCACCCGCTGGCCTTCGAGTACGACCGTCAGGATCGGCTGATCACCGAGCATCAGGGCTGGGGCACCTTGCGCTATGCCTATGACGCCTGCGGTCAGCTCAAACGCCTGCGTCTGCCGGACAACAGCAAGCTCGATTATCACTACGCCAAGGGCGGTGCGCTGAGCGCCATCGACCTCAACGGCACGCCGCTCACGCGCCACGTCTACCACTGCGGTCGTGAACAGCAACGCCAGCAAGGCTTGCTGCTCAGCGAATACTCCTACGACGATCAGGGCCGCTTGCTTGCCCATGCTGTAGGCCATCGCCACGCCTCGCTGTACCGCCGCGATTATGCCTATAGCGCCAACGGCAATCTCGAGCACATTGCCGACAGCCGCCACGGCCAGCGCACCTACGGCTACGACGCCCTCGACCGGTTGATCCGCGTACGTCACTCGCGCGACGAACTGCCCGAATCCTTCGCCCACGACCCGGCAGGCAACCTGCTGATGCAGGACCGCCCCGGCCCTGCGCAGATCAAAGGCAACCGCCTGCTGATGCAGGGCGACCGCCATTACGACTACGACGCCTTCGGCAACCTGATCCGCGAACGCCGAGGCCACGGCCAGACCCTGGTCACCGAATACCGCTACGACTGCCAGCACCACCTGATCGGCCTGACCCGCCCGGACGGCCAGACCGCCACTTATCACTACGACGCCTTCGGCCGGCGCATCCGCAAAACCGTCGACGGCACCGTCACCGAATTTTTCTGGCAAGGCGAACACCTCGTCGCCGAAAGCAGCGCCACGCAATACCGCAGCTTCCTCTACGAACCCGGCACCTTCCGCCCACTCGCTATGCTCGACGGCAAAGGCCCGAAAAAGGCCTGCCCGTTCTACTACCAACTCGACCACCTCGGCACCCCACAGGAACTCACCGACTACAGCGGCGAAATCGTCTGGTCCGCGCAATACGACGCCTACGGCAAAGTCGCCGCTGTGACCTTGGCCGGCGAAGACTACCTCGACCAACCGCTGCGTTTTCAGGGGCAGTACTTCGATGTTGAAAGTGGGCTGCATTACAACCGCCATCGGTATTACGACCCGAGATTGGGGCGGTATCTGACACCGGACCCGGTGAAGCTCGCGGGTGGGTTGAATCAGTATCAGTACGTGCCGAATCCGACGGGGTGGGTGGATCCGTTGGGGTTGAGTTGCATTTGTCCACCGTCAGCGCCGCGACGTCCTATGCGGTACGAGGCTGGTCGCGTGGTCGTCGAAGAGGGAGCGCCCCCGCTGCCAAAGATGACGGCGCTGGAACGACGGGCGAGGATTGATGAAGTGGCTGAGGAGAATGCAAAGCGGCGTGTGAGTGAGTATGAAGAACTTTATGACATGCACACTGTGAAAAAACATAGTTCGGAAATTTCTGGCCCGGCTCTCAAGCAGCGAGCGATAAATGGCGCGGATCCTCATACTGGCGAGGTTCCTAAAAATGCCAAAGGTAATCCAAGCTCTCAGTTTCATAGTTGGCGTATGCATCTGGGGGCCTTGAATAAAGCGATGACGAAGGATGAAAACGGATTGATTAAGCATACAGGGAAGGATCAAAAGAAAAATCCTATAGTCCGATTGGAACTGCCTGGAGCTGGGCGCGGCTACAGGCCTAATAAAAAAGATGCACAAAATCCTCGGCTGAATGAGGATATGAATTGGTTTGAGGTTAAGTTCGACAAAGACAATACACAGAAGCCTTTTACGGGCTTCCCGTCGGAGGGCAAATGATGCTTAAAGACCCATTTTTAAATGAGCCTTTTGAACCTGATTTGATGTGGTTCGTTGGTGTATTTGATGTTTATGATAGAGAGGAAACCAAGGGTGTAGAGCTCGAGATATATGATCCGAATGATCGAGCTGATAGAAGCGTGCTAATAACGAAATATTGCTTAAATCAGCCCTATCTCTCCTTTAGGCATAAACTGGTTCTCATTGAAAATCTGGAAGCAGTGCTTAAGGATTCAAGCTTCGATTTTCAAGCTATATTCGAAATTGATGAATGCGAGACAAACAGTTGGCCGCGTGAGGAATGGTACTCATTAGAAAATCCCCGTTGTTTTTTTCAAGATGTCTTTCGACTGGCGCAGGAAATTTGGAAAGAGGATCTATTGATGGCAACTAATGAGGATAGATCAACTTGGTAAACTAAAAGCCAAGTTGACGTTGGTCCGTAAGCTATGACGGAAGTAGCTCGGCAGCGACGAAACTATCAATCACGTACACACTAAACCCCACAACCCCCTTCGCATGATGCTTAGCCTGCGAGGCCATCTCCGCAAGCTGGCTGGCATCAAGCGCTGCACAAGCCTCAGGTCGCAAATGCACTACCCCAATCGATAACGACAACAACGCAAACTCCTGCCGCACACCCTGGCGATTCGGCGCAATAAAACATCCCGCCTCAAGGTGTTCAGGCCGATAGAAGCGGCGGCATTGGCTTTGGAAATCGTCGAGCAGTTGGTTGAGGCGTTTGCGCCAGTCTTCGGGGCCGAGGACGAGGAGGAAGTCGTCGCCGCCGATGTGACCGACGAAGTCGCGGGTGGGGTCGATGCGTTCGTTGAGGCATTGGGCCAGGCAGAGCAGGACTTCGTCGCCACGGCCGTAGCCGTAGATGTCGTTGAAGGGTTTGAAGCTGTCGATGTCGACGTAGCAGATGATCGACTCGCGGGCCTGTTGCAGCAGGCGCGTGAGGCATTGCTGGATCGGTACGTTGCCCGGGAGCAGGGTGAGGGGATTGGCGTAGCGTGCCTGCTGGATTTTCAGTTCGGTGATCAGTTTCAGCACGTCGATCACTCGGCCGAGGCCTAGATAACCGCCGTTGAGGGTGATGATGAAGTCTTCTTCGATGCGCTGGCGGGCGCGGCTGGTGATCAGGCGGCTGACTTGCTGCAGCGACTGGCTGATTTCCACGGCGAGGAAATCATCGTTCATCAGGCGGCTGATCGGTTTGCGCGCGAACAGATCGGTGGCAAACGGTTTGAGCAGTGCGTCCGACAGCGAGTGGCGATGGACGATGCCGCAGGGCTGGCCTTGTTCGTCGAGCACCGCGAGCGAATTGAGGTTGGCCTGGCGGCGAAAGGCTTCCAGTACCGTCGCGGTGGGCGTATCGCGTTGCACGGCGGGCTGCTCGTTAAGCAGGGCGCTGAGGTCGCTGCCTTCGTCATTCAGCGCGACGGCGCTGCTGTCGTGTTTGGGCATCATCGCGCGAGCGTCGCGGGACGGATGTTCCTGAGGGCGGCCGAGCAGGTAGCCCTGCACCAGGTCGATGCCCATTTCAGTCAGCACCGCGAGTTCTTCCGGCAACTCGATCCCCTCGGCAATCACTTGCGCGCGTGAAGCTTTGGCGATTTGCAGAATCGAACCGACAAACTCTCTTTTCAACGCATCCTGATGAATACCGTCGATGAAGTGCCGGTCGATCTTCACGTAATCCGGACGCAATTCCGACCACAGGCGCAGGCTCGAATACCCTGCACCCAAGTCGTCCAGCGCAATGGAAAAACCCATCGCCCGATAGTGATGCAGAGCGGTTTGCAGCAACTGAAAGTCATCGATTGGCGTCTGCTCGGTGAGCTCGATGACCACCTGGCTCGGCGCAATGCCCAAGTCCTGCAGCAGTTGCAACGTACGCCCGGGTTGGTGCGCGGCTTCGAGCAAGGATTCTGGCGAGACGTTAAGGAACAGCTTGCCCGGCAGTTGCTGCTCATTGAACCGGCGACAGGCGCTTTGCCGGCAGGCGATCTCCAGTTCGCTCAATCGGCCAGCCTGTCGCGCCACGGCGAACAGGGCAATCGGCGAGTGAAGAGGGCTGTTGGACGGGCCACGGGTGAGGGCTTCGTAACCGAGAATGCGGCGTTCGGAAAGACAGATGATCGGCTGGAACAAGCTGAGTAAACCGCTTTGAGTCAGGATCGAGCTCAACGCGCTCAGCTGTTCGGTCGTGGTCATGGCAGTCTCTTGCGATGAAAAAAGGACCGGGAGCGCTTGCTCCCGGTCCTTTATTGCACGACAGAATGATGACTGTATGATGACGATCCGGGGATCGTCAGCACTAAATTGCCATCACTTACTTCTTGGCCACCTGATTGCTCAGTTTCAGGTAATCCAGCAGGACGCGCCCGGTTTCGCTCAGGTAGGCATCATCTTCCGGTTTGACCTTGTCCGGCTCGGCAGCGGCCAGTGCGTCTTCGTCTTCTTTCTTCAGCTCTTTGAGCGGTTCTTCGCCTTTGGCCTTGCGACGGATGTTCTCCATCGCCAGCTGCTTGGCGTCGATGTCGGCGTGCTGGGCACGACGATCGGCTTCGTTGAGGCTGACGGTTTTTTCTTCCATCAGTTTCTGCGCCAGGGCCAGCTTGTCGCGGATGAACACGAACTCGGCATCCTTGTTGGTGCGCGCGTCATGTTCGGACTTCAACTGGGCGAGAAACGGCTTGAACGGATCGGCCGCTGGTTTGATCGCCGCGCGGATGGTGTCCCACGGCATGGCTTCCGGCAGGGCGCTTTCACCGATTTCCTTGGTGTCGATCAGCGACGGGTAGTCGATGTCCGGCAGCACGCCCTGGTGCTGGGTGCTCTGCCCGGAGACACGATAAAACTTGGCCAGGGTCAGTTTCAGTTCGCCATGGTTCAGCGGCTGAATGGTCTGCACGGTGCCTTTGCCGAAGGTCTGACCACCGATGATCAGCGCGCGGTGGTAGTCCTGCATGGCGCCGGCGAAGATTTCCGAGGCCGAGGCGGACAGGCGGTTGACCAGCAGCGCCATCGGGCCTTTGTAGAACGCGCCCGGGTTTTCGTCCTCGAGGACGTCGACACGGCCATCGGCATTACGCACCAGCACGGTCGGACCTTTATCGATAAACAGGCTGGTCAGTTCGGTGGCTTCCTGCAGGGAGCCGCCGCCGTTGTTGCGCAGGTCGATGACCACGCCGTCGACTTTGTCCTTCTGCAGCTCGGTGAGCAGCTTCTTGACGTCGCGGGTGGTGCTCTTGTAATCCGGATCACCGGCACGGAAGGCCTTGAAGTCGAGGTAGAAGGCCGGGATCTCGATCACGCCGAGTTTGTAGTCCTTGCCGTCCTGTTTCAGGCTGAGAATCGACTTCTTCACGGCCTGGTCTTCGAGCTTCACCGCTTCACGGGTGATCGGCACGATCTTGGTGGTCTGGTCGTTCGGCGCATTGCTCGCCGGGATCACTTCCAGGCGCACCACGGTGCCTTTCGGACCGCGAATCAGTTTGACCACTTCGTCCAGGCGCCAGCCGACCACGTCGACCATCTCTTTATTGCCTTGGGCAACGCCGATGATCTTGTCGGCCGGAGCGACCTGCTTGGTCTTGTCCGCCGGGCCTGCCGGCACCAGACGCACGACTTTCACTTGATCGTTGTCGCTCTGCAACACGGCGCCAATGCCCTCGAGGGACAGGCTCATGTTGATGTCGAAGTTTTCCGCGTTATCCGGCGACAGATAGTTGGTGTGCGGGTCGTAGGACATGGCGAAGGTGTTGATGTACGCCTGGAAGATGTCCTCGGCGCGGGTCTGGTCGAGACGCGCCAGCTGATTCTTGTAGCGCTTGGTCAGGGTTTCCTGGATCTGCTTCGGGTCTTTGCCGGCGATCTTCTGGCGCAGCACTTCGTCCTTGACGCGTTTGCGCCACAGGTCGTCGAGTTCTGCGGTGGACTTGAGCCAAGGCGCGTCCTTGCGATCGATCAGCAAGGTCTCCTTGGTGTTGAAGTCCATCTTGTCGACGCCTTTGTTCAGCTCGGCAAGGGCGAAGTCCAGACGCGCCTTGACGCGGTCCAGATAGCGCTTGTAGATGGTGAACCCGGCGTTGAGGTCGCCGCTTTTGAGGAAGTCGTCGAACTGCGTCTTCCACTTGTCGAATTCGGCGATGTCGCTGGCCATGAAATAGCTGCGCGACGGGTCGAGCAGCTTGATGTAGCTGTCGTAGATGATCACCGAGCGCGCATCGTCGAGCGGCGGCTTGCTGTAGTGGTGACGCTTGAGCAACTCGACGACGTTCAGGCTGGCGATGACTTCATCGCGATCAGGCTGCAACTTGTCCCAGCTGTTGGCTGCGAATGTGGTGCCCGACACCGGCAACAGGCCGATACCGATGAAAAGAGCGAGGGCGGTGCTGGGGAGCAGATGCTTCATGCTGATTCGACGCGGGGACAATTGATAACGCATATTAGGCCGTCTTTGAAGTCGCCGGTTCTTTGAGAGCCGGTCGCATAATGCAAAAAGCCCGGCGCTACAGCTTCGGGCTCAGTCCAGACTCACTATGGAGGCAGTGTGAAGGCATTGCAAGGCGTTGAAGGTCAAGTGGCATGGGTTGAAGAGCCGAGTCCTACCTGCGATGTAGGACAAGTCCGCATCCGGGTGGCGGCAGCCGGCCTCAATCGCGCCGATTTATTACAGAAAGCAGGGCTTTATCCGCCGCCACCCGGGGTCAGCCAAGTGCTTGGTCTTGAGTGCTCCGGGGTGATCAGCGAGGTCGGCGCGGGCTCGTCCTGGCAAGTCGGTGACCGGGTCTGCGCCTTGCTGGCCGGGGGCGGCATGGCCGAAGAGGTGGTCGTCGACGGACGGCATGTGCTGCCCGTGCCCGAAGGTGTTTCGCTGATCGAGGCGGCGGCATTGCCCGAGGTGTACGCCACCGTCTGGCTGAATGTGTTTCAACTTGCAGCGCTGAAACCCGGTGAGAAAATTCTCCTGCACGCTGGCGCGAGTGGAATCGGTTCAGCCGCCATTCAGCTGTGCAAAGCCTTCGGTAACCCGTGCTGGGTCAGCGTCGGTTCCGCCGAGCGCCTGGCTTACTGCGAAGCGCTGGGTGCGCAGGGCGGCGTGGTGCGTACCGATGATCTGGAGAGCCTGCGCGACTTCGGGCCGTTCGACGTGATTCTCGATCCGGTGGGCGGCAATTATTCAGCATTGAACCTCAAGCTGATGGCGCTGGACGGGCGTTGGGTGCTGATCGGTTTGATGGGCGGGCGCGAGGCGAAACTGGATCTGGCGCAGGTGTTGGCCAAGCGTGTGCAACTGCTCGGTTCAACGTTGCGCAGTCGTGGCGATCAGTTCAAGGCGGATCTGCTCAGTGACCTGGGCCAGCATGTCTGGCCGCTGTTTGCCGAGGGCCGCTTGCGTCCGCAATTGGCCAAAGCGTTTGCGGTGAAGGATGCCGAAGCAGCGTTTGCCGAACTGGCGAGCAATACGGTGGCGGGCAAGTTGGTGCTGGTGATCAATGAGGGTTTGAGCTGACAGCAAAACAAGGTCAAAAGATCGCAGCCTTCGGCAGCTCCAACAGAGGCACGCATTCCAAAAGTAGGAGCTGCCGAA